>JBAYGQ010000225.1:0-5188 GCA_041666585.1 Bacteroidota bacterium | reverse complement strand
CTTCTTCCACTAACACTCTGACAAATAAGTCCGGTAATGTTTCTATGTGGACTAACGACGCGAATTACATTAAAAATTCAGAAGAGACAGACCCGGTATTTGTAGCATCCCCATCGCATACTATTACCTATACTGATATAAATAATTGGAACAACAAAAGCGAGTTCGACGGCAACTATTCAAGTTTAACGAATGCTCCAGATATTGCAAATTCGACTTTGGATAAAAATATAACATTATCTACCGGTGGCACAATGAGTATCAAGGATGCAGTTAATAGTTATTTAACTATTCAACAAAGCACCGGATTGATAGGAATGGGTTATAATGCTACTGTACCAAGAGCTCAACTTGAAATCGGAGGTACTGAGGGTTTGCTTGTCAGAGGAACAGTAAATAGCGGTACGGTCAGGGCTTTGGGTGCAGGCTTAAGAATGCACTGGTATCCGCGGAAAGGTACATTCAGAGTGGGTAATGCTGAATCAAGTTACTGGGATGACGACGGAAGTGCCAATCCGAAATTAGCTTTATATTCTATAGCAATGGGTTACCAGCCGAGAGCCACCGCTGTAGCATCAACAGCTATCGGTGCTTATAATCAGGCTACAGGTGATTATTCTCTTGCACTCGGTTCTTACTGTCAGGCAACACAATCTCATAGTATTGCAATCGGAACACAAGCTTATGCAACGGGCATATATTCAATTGCATTAGGAAGCGGTGCTAATACAAACGGAATGGACGGAGCTATGGTTTTCGGCGACGATTGTTATTTCCAGACTGCTTATTCTTCCAAGGATAACGAACTGACTATGCGTTTTGAGGGTGGTTACAGACTTTGGTCATCCTATCCTGATTCTACGGCAGGTGTATATATGCGTCACGGTCAAAGTAGCTGGTCAAGCTATTGCGACAGAAATTTAAAAACTAATTTCAGAAAATTGGATAAAGAGGATGTCCTTAAAAAAGTTCAGGATATGCCGGTTACAGAGTGGAATTATAAAAAATTCGATTCAATTAAATACATAGGTCCAATGGCACAGGATTTCTATGCCGCTTTCCATCTTGGCGGAGAAGATAGTCTGGGTATTAATACAATTTGTATGGACGGTGTAAATATGGCGGCTATTCAGGGATTAATCAAGAGAACCGATGATTTGAACAGTGAAGTTGTTAATCTTAAAAGCTATATAGAAAAATTGGAAAAAGAGCTAAATAAAATTTCATTAGTTGAACAAAAAACTAAAGAGCAGGAAGAAACAATTAACTTACTCACAAGAAAAATAGAACAATTAACAAAATCTTCTACTCTAAAAGCAAAAAATAAAAAGAAAATGCAAAAAAATGCTTATTTTGTAAAAAAAACTGTATTCACTGAATAACTTAGAATAGTTTGTTGCAAGATAAAATTAATTTGAGTGTGCAAAAAAATTTTTCAATAATGAAAAGACTTTTCATTGTTGTTATTGTTTTTCTACCGATTATCTTTGTTACTCGATTGTACTCTCAGGAGCTACCGGGGGGTATTAAACAGGATGTATTCGAGGGTGGGCAGAAACCGAAAAGAGATTTGGCAATGTATATTGCTGTGAAAGGCAATCAGGTTGCACTGCTTAGCCAGAAAGGCTGGGAACTCAGTTTCTGTGTAGGCATTTTAAAACCTAACGGTTTCGGAATAGGTTTTGAGTACGCTTACTTGCTTTCTACAGGCATTGCTGTAAAAAGTTCAGGATTAGAAAGAACTCCAAATCTAAGCTACCAGTACGCAGGTCTGGATATTGAATACAATCGTCAATTCTTTGACTTATTCAGCATTTCATTAAAAGGACTCTTCAGTATCGGAAAGATGAACATCGTAGAACGCAGTGATATTTATGTCCCAAAAGATGAGACCGGCGACTGGTTCTTCACATTTCAGCCGGATATAACTGCAAATTTTTTCATTACAAAAAGTGTCTCCTTCGGACTCGGAATGGGTTACAGATTAGCTTCGGGTGTGGATTATTTCGGAGTGGGCAACACTCAGATGCAGGGTTTAATCTGGTCTTTCAACTTCAGATGGCTTAGCTGGGATAAATAATACATCCTTAAAATATTAATTTCGTTAAAATGTCAATTACCTAAAAAATACAAACTCGGACAGCTATGCACAAAATTTATCTTATTGACGGAATGTCCCTTGTTTTCAGGGCTTACCATGCTCTTACCGGTTCAAAGCTAAGCTCACCCGATGGAGAGCCTACTTCGGCGGTTTTTGCATTTACAAATATTATTACCTCTCTACTCGAAAAAGAGAATCCGCAGAAAATTGCAGTTGTTTTCGACAGAAGCGAACCGACTTTCCGCCATATAAAATTTCCCGAATACAAAGCAAACCGTCCGGCTTTTCCCGAAGATTTAGTTCCCCAGTTGGCAAGAATCAAAGAATTGTTAGACCTGCTCTCTATTCCAAGAGTTGAGTTCCCGGGCTACGAAGCTGACGATATAATTGCGACCATAGCCGAGAAAGCAGTACATAAAAATTATGAAGTAGTTTGCTTAACAAGTGACAAAGACTTCTATCAGCTTGTAAACGAAAAAGTAAAATTATACAAACCTTCCAAAAAATCAAACGAGGATTTTGAAGTTGTCGGAATACCGGAAGTTTTCGGTAAATTCGGGGTAACACCCGATAAAGTAATTGATGTGCTGGCACTAATAGGTGACGCAAGCGATAATGTTCCCGGAGTAAAAGGAATCGGAGAAAAGACTGCTATTCCTTTAGTTCAGAAGTTCGGCTCTGTAGAAGAAATTTATCAGAATCTTGATAAAATCGAAAGAATCGCTGTCCGCACCATGTTAGAAAAAGACAGGGAAAAAGCTTTTCTTGCAAAAGAGCTTGTTACAATCGTCAGAGATGCACCTATTGAAATACCTCATGATTACTACGAAATCGCAAGACCGAAATTCAATGAACTCGATAAATTTTTCGCTAAACTCGGTTTTAATACCCTCAGACAAAGATGGCACAAAAAAGCTGACTTAAATCTTAGTTTCAACGTTCCGCAAAAAGAGATTGAAGAAATAGAAGCCATAGAGCCCGCGCCGGTAGTACAGAAATTTTCAGTTAGTTCTAAAAAATATACTTTTGTAAATACATTCGAAAAACTTGATTCTTTAATTTCAGAATTAAATAATGCAAAAATAATTTCCGTTGATACCGAGACAAGTTCGCTCGACAGAATGAACTGCGAATTAGTCGGTATCTCGCTTTCCATAGCAGAGAACACAGGATTTTACATTGCAGTCGAAGACAGCGGTGCAGAGCAAAACTATAACGGGACTGAACCGCATTCAGAGCAAACCAGTTTATTCGGAGAGCCTGTAAAAGTACATTCTGCAAAGCTTGCTCAACCCTCTTCCGCAAATAACGGCAAGTTCACCGTAGGATATGTTATCGAAAAACTAAAACCTGTTCTTGAAAATAAGAACATCGCAAAATGCGGACAGAACATAAAATTCGATGCATTTATTCTTAGACGCTATGGAATTGACCTCGCTCCGATTGCGTTTGACACAATGGTAGCATCATATATTTTGAATCCGGATGAGAAGCACGGTTTGGACTCACTGTCAATGAAATGGCTGAACTACTCCCCCATTCCGATAACTGCTCTGATAGGTGAAAAGAAAGCTACACAGATTTCGATGAAGGAAGTAGCTCCCGAAAAAATCAGCGACTATGCCTGCGAAGATGCTGACATTGCTCTCAGACTTAGAAATATATTTGCAATAAGATTGGAAAAGGAAAATCTGAAATATCTTTCAGATGAAATAGAATTTCCTTTAATCGAAGTTCTCCTGCAGATGGAATTCAACGGTGTTGCGATTAATACAGCTATTCTGAAAGACCTATCCAAGCAGATTGACATCGAAATTGAGCAACTTTCTACTAAAATTTTCCAAGAAGCGGGAGTGCAGTTCAATATTGATTCCCCTAAACAGCTCGGACATGTCTTGTTCGAGAAAATGCAGATACCCATCGTCAAAAAAAATAAAACAGGATACAGCACAGACCTTCAGGTACTCAACGATTTATCGGCTACCGAGCCGATAGCCCGCTTAGTACTTGATTACAGGCAATTCGCTAAATTAAAATCCACTTACATTGAAACTTTACCTCTGTTGATAAATCATAAAACCGGAAGGATTCATACTAATTATAACCAGACAGTTGCGGCTACCGGCAGACTTTCGTCTACAGACCCAAATATGCAAAATATACCCATAAGAACAGAATTCGGCAAAAAAATCAGAGCGGCATTCGTACCGCAAACACCGGAGAGACTGATACTTTCCGCTGACTATTCACAGATAGAACTACGCATTATGGCTTTCTATAGCAGAGATAAACATTTAATAGAATCATTCAAAAATAAGCTTGACATACATGCCGCAACCGCATCTCAATTGTTCGATATACCTTTAGACAAAGTGGACTCAAATAAACGGCGCATTGCAAAAACTGTAAACTTTGGAATTATGTATGGACTCGGTGCATTCGGATTGGCTCAGAGACTTGGAATCAGCAGAACCGAAGCATCTAACATTATCAATAATTATTTCAAAAAATATCCCGGAATAAAAAAATATATTGATGATACAATCCGCAAAACCAAGGACAAAGGCTTTGCAGAAACTTACTGCGGACGCCGTAGATACTTTACGAATATTAACAGCAAAAATCAAACTCTGCGTACCTCCGACGAAAGAGCGGCAATTAACCTCCCGATACAAGGCACAGCCGCAGATATGATGAAAATTGCGATGATAAATATTAACAGTGAAATGCAAAAACGAAAATTTCGTTCCCTGTTAATACTTCAGGTACACGATGAATTGGTCTTCGAAATTTATCCCGATGAGCAGGCAGAACTGACCGAACTTGTAAAGGAAAAAATGCAGACTGCTCTTCCTCTTGCAGACATCCCAATTACTGTAGATGCAGGAGTAGGAGCCAACTGGTACGAGTCGCACAGATAAAGAAATTTATTCCTCACTCTTTTTTCCTGTCAATGCTTTGTCCATCCAGTCTCGGAAAAAGAGCATTAGTATGGCGGTCAGCGGTACAGCAAAAAGTAAACCCACAAAACCGAATAAGCCGCCGAAAACAAATAAAGATGCAATAAGCAATAGCGGATTTAAACCG
>JBAYGQ010000224.1:0-5196 GCA_041666585.1 Bacteroidota bacterium | reverse complement strand
CTGAGGAGCCGGAGCTTCGTCCATTTTGCCCTTCAGGCTTTCGTTCACGGTATGTAAAAATTCAGGAGACGGTTTAAAAACCGGAACATATCTCTTATCGAGAGGAACCAATTCCCCTGTTTTAGGATTGCGAGCCATTCTGGGCTTGCGGCTTTTGTACTTGAATACACCAAAGCCGCGCAATTCGATGCGTTTACCGTTTGCAATGGCTTGGATAATACTTGAGAAAACACCGTCAACAACAGCTTTTGTTTCGATTTTTGTTAGTCCTGTTGCTTTTGCGATTTCGTCAACGATATCTGCTTTTGTCATAATATAAAACCTGAAAAAATTTATAAAAAATACAACTATTTGTAAGTTTTCATTAAGTTAGGAACGCAAATTTAAGAAACTCCCGATAAAAAACAAATATTTAAGAAAATAATTTACAATAAATTTTAACAATAAAACGTTGAAACTTTGAAAATTACGCAATAAACTGGTAGTTTTGTATTTCTATGCTTAATTGAATTTTAAATTTTAGATTAAATTAATTATATAATATAAACATTTAATTGCCTATAACCTAATGCTACGGTATTCTATAATAAACCGTGAATACTTATAAAGGAGACTTTAAGTGAGCTGGATTGAAGAAATCGAGAAAGACGACAAGCATTTGCAGGATGAAGTTAATGATTTGGGCAAACTTCCGAAGCACATTGCCGTCATTATGGACGGTAACGGCAGATGGGCTGTTGAACGCAATTTGTCCCGGACAGAAGGTCATCAGGAAGGTATTGAAAGCGTTAGAGATATAGTAAAAGCATCTTCACAAATAGGAATTGAATACCTAACGCTGTATGCTTTCTCTATTGAAAATTGGAAACGTCCTGCTACTGAAGTCGGGATATTAATGAAACTTTTAGAGCATTTTCTGCGTCAAGAACTAAACGAACTGCACAAAAATAATGTACGTATGAATACAATCGGAAAACTCAGTTCGCTTCCAAAGGTTGTGCAGAAGTTACTCCATGAATCAATCGAAACCACAAAGGACAATACCGGATTGACTTTGACTCTTGCTTTGAGCTACAGCGGCAGATGGGATATTGTCCGAGCAGTACAAATGATGGCTCTTGATGTACGCAGAGGGAAAGTATCTCCGGAAGACATTAGTGAATCTCTGTTTAGTACTTATCTGCAAACAATGACAATCCCCGACCCTGATTTATTAATCCGCACAAGCGGTGAAATGCGGCTCAGTAACTTCCTTCTCTGGGAAATGGCTTATAGCGAAATTTACATCACTGATAAATTTTGGCCCGAATTCCGCCGCAAAGATTTGTATTCCGCATTACATGATTATATGACCCGCGAAAGACGCTTCGGTATGACGTCCGCTCAGGTTTCTAATAATACCGGTCAATTAAAATCGAAAGAGTCTTACTTAAAAAGGGTTGTCAATGCGATTACATCAAAATAAATTCATTTTGGTTTTATTTTTTCTATGCTTTTGTTTCTATCCGACTTTCTCACAAATGGAAGGTAAACCTGTTACTATTGCCGGAATAACAATTGAGGGAAATAAATTTTCCGATGCGGCTACAATTGCGGCACTATCGGGACTTAAAGTCGGAGAACAAATTAAAATTCCCGGAGATAACAAGCTGCATATTGCAATGAAAAATCTTTGGCAACGGAAGCAATTCTCTGATGTTGAAATAGTTGTTGATAAAATTTCGCCTCTCGGTGTAATTCTGATTATTAAAGTCAAAGAATTTCCCCGCCTCAGCCAAATAATTATTAAAAATAACAAAGCAGTTTCAACAGAAGATATTATTTCTGCTATAGGTAAAACCAGAGGTGATATTCTTACTCCTTATGATAATTATCTCTCAAAGGAAGCAATCAGAAAAAAATATCTCAAAGAAGGTTTGATTTTTGCTTTAGCGGATATTTCACTTGAGCAGACAGATACAGTTTATTATAACAGAATGAAAGTATTTTTAACTGAAGGTGTAGAATTTCATGTTAAAGGAATTTCTTTCGATGGCAACAAATCCTTTACTAATGAAGAATTAGCCGGTACTTTCGAAAATACTCATACAAAAAAATGGTGGCAGTTCTGGCGCTCTTCTAAATTTGATTTAAAAGAATATGACGACGACAAGCCAAAAGTAGTTGCTTTTTATAAGAAAAAAGGATTTACTGACGCTGACATAATCAAAGATACTCTGGTATATGATGAAAAAGATGCCGCTGTTTATATAAAAATAAAAGTAACAGAAGGTCTAAAGTATTTTATACGAAACATTAGTTTTGAAGGCAACACAGTTTATCCACCCGAGAGACTACTCAAAAGATTAGATTTCAAAAAAGGTGATATTTACGATTCCGACAGGTTTGAAAAAAATCTGAACGGCAACGAAGACCAGAGTGATGCTCTCTCCTTGTATGTTGACAACGGCTATATGGCAATCAGATTTGTACCTGAAGAAACAAGAGTTTCTTCCGATTCAGTTGATATTAAAATCAGAGTATTCGAAAATCAGCGTGTAAAAATCCATCAGGTAAAAATCGTAGGAAATACAAAAACTAAAGATAAGGTTATACGCAGGGAATTATACACCCGTCCCGGAGATTATTTCGACCGCTCTGCAGTAATAAGAAGCATAAGGGCTTTGGGTGTATTGAATTATTTCAATCCCGAATCGCTTACCAAACCTGAATTCAGACCTGTTGACGACGGTAATGTTGATATTGTTTATAAAGTTGAAGAACGCTCAACCGACATGGTTAATGCTTCAATCGGATTTGCAGGGTCATTCGGATTAACAGGTTCAGTGGGATTAACCCTTAATAATTTTTCTATTGATGAACCACTGTTCGGCGGAGCAGGACAAATATTCAGTATTAATGCTGAATTCGGACAAGCGAGCAGATACAAAACATTTTCAATCGGCTTCACAGAGCCATGGCTGTTCGACGAGCCAACCACAGTAGGTTTCAATTTATATTACAGAGATATTAATTATTATTATTATCAGAAATCAATCGGATTCAGTGCAAATATCGGAAGACGCTTCCGCTGGCCCGACGATTATTTCCGCGGCGACTGGCGAATCCGTATTCAGTCGAATGATGCCGACAGCTCTTATTTTTACCGACCGGGCAAATCAATGGAAGTTACTATCGGTCAGACTTTTTCCCGTATGAGTTTCAATAATATGTTTTTTCCTTCTGTAGGTTCAAAGTTCAGCTTGAACAGTGAATTTGCGTTGGGTATCTTAGGTCTGGGAAGTACAGACT
Organism: Bacteroidota bacterium; assembly: GCA_041666585.1. Lineage (GTDB taxonomy): Bacteria > Bacteroidota > Ignavibacteria > Kapaibacteriales > UBA2268 > JBAYGQ01. Next base: position 1,905 of record JBAYGQ010000224.1, on the reverse strand, counting down.
TTTTCAAAAATGAATTAAAATTTGAAATGGCTCATCCATTAATGCAAATTAACGGTAACGACCGGCTTGTACTTTATATGAGTGCCTATGCAGGATATATAACAGGTTTTAAAAGCGATACAACCATTCCTCCGATTGAATTATACAGAATGGGCGGTAACGGGCTTTCTGCTATGGGAACAATCCCGTTAAGAGGCTACGATGACCAGACGATAGGTCCCTATTACGGAGGAAAATTAATGACAAAATATGTTACCGAACTTCGATTCGCTATTTCACTCGACCCGATGCCGGTTTACGTTTATGCTTTTGCGGAAGCAGGAAACGTTTGGCAGACACTTAAACAAGCCGACCCTTTTAACCTGAAACGGACTGCAGGTCTGGGAGTTCAGCTTTCAATCAATCCAATCGGAATTATCGGTTTCAGTTACGGCTACGGCTTTGACCCTCTATATAAGGGTGGTCCCGTCAACGGTTGGAAATTCTTATTCCATTTGGGACAACAATGATAAAAAAATTTATTCAATATTATTATAACAATTAATTTTAATCACAGGAGATTTTTTATGAAATACTTTTATTGGTTTATTATCGTAATCTTTGCTTTAAGCATTACGACAGGTTATGCCCAGAAATCAGACAAAGGGGCTATCAGCATAGGTGTTGTTGATGTAGAAACAATTGTCAAAGAACTTCCCGAAGCTATTGCCGCAGATAAACTGCTCAAAGACCTCGGACAGAAATATCGTGATACTTTGATGCTCTTCCAGAAAGAATACAACGATAAATACGAACAGTTCGACAAACAGAAAGCTATGATGGCGGCTGACCAGATTAAAAAAGAAGGCGAAAACTTACGTGCTATCGAAGTGAAATTCCAGAAGTTTCAGGAAGAAAAATTCGGCGTGCAGGGCGAGCTTGCAGTCAGAAGAGAAGAATTCCTTAAACCAATCCGCGAAAAAGTTCGTACTGCAATTGAAGCTGTTGCAAAAGATGAAAAATTAAACTTCGTTTTCGATAAAGGCAGTTCCGCTCTGCTTTATTCCGAAGGCAAATCGGATATCACATACCGCGTACTCGATAAAATTAAACGCGGCGAAAAATAATCCTCATCAATTAAATTTTTATAAAATGGCGAAGGAACTCGGTTTCTTCGCCTTTATTTTATGTTAATTTTTTCTTTGAAAATAGCCAAAATCAAGAAGAAATAATGGCATTTAGTTACTAAATCACTTGTTGATTTTTTAGAATATTATTTGTAAATTTGGTAAACTAAATTTATCAGAAGTAACATATGATAAAAAAAATCATCTCATTTATTTTGATTACTGCGTTTATTATCCAGCTTCCCGGATGCTCAATCACTCAATCGTCCAAGGTACACCCTGCTGAGCTAAAACTAAAAGACTATGATATTACTTATGTAGTTCTTTTAACAGGCGAACACATTAAATTTTATAATAAAGCAAAGTATGATACAAAAGAAAAAATAATAATCGGTAAAAAATTTATACGTGAAGGAACTTCTGAAAATAATTGGGATGATATAACAGAACCTGTAAGGATTAATGCTTCGGAAGTACTTTATGCAAACGTAAAAATTACAAGTGTTCTACCGACTGTTTTTGTTAATATGGTTATCTGCTTTCCCCTTTTAGCTTTAATAGGTTTAATTATTCTTTTAAGTTCCTTTTCATCACACTCTTGTCCTTTAATATATATTTTTGACGGTGAAGGATATATTTTATCTGCAGAACCCTTAGACGGTGCTATCTGCAAAGGTTTGAAAAGAACCGATTTTTCTAAATTGGAAAAAATTCAGTCTCAAGAAGGTTATTTCAGGCTTATACTTACAGGTCAACCCGGAGAAACGGAATATATTGACCAGCTTAAACTTTATGAAGT
>JBAYGQ010000223.1:0-5212 GCA_041666585.1 Bacteroidota bacterium | reverse complement strand
CGCAATGTCCTTGGAAGCTCTTTTTGCAAATCTGAAACCTTACGATATTCGATTACATAAAATACGCGGTTTTGCAGGTGCACAAAGAAGTGCCCGTGCAATAATGAAATGTATTCAGGGAAGCGACCTGCAAACAGGAAAGATTAAAACAAAAGTTCAGGATGCATATTCAATGCGCTCTACCCCTCAGGTTATAGGTGCGGCACACGATGCTCTTGCTTTTGCTAAAACTCAGGTTGAAATTGAATTGAACGGGGTCGGTGATAATCCGATATTTATTCCTGAAGACAGTACAACATTAACGGGTGCAAATTTCCAGGGGACACCTGTTTCTCTGCCAATGGATATGGCAGGTGCTTCAATAACAATGATATGCGTTTTGTCAGAAAGAAGGCTGAACCGCCTTCTCAATCCTGCATTAAGTGTAGGATTGCCTGCATTTTTAACAAAAGGGGCAGGTATGTTTTCAGGAATGATGCTTAGCCAATATACTGCTGATATGCTGATTGTTGAGCAGAGAATTCTATCGGCTCCGGCTTTTGTACAGTCTATACCTGCAGCAGCAGACCAGGAAGACTTTGTCTCAATGGGTATGAATACTGCATTAAAGAATAATCAGATTCTAGACAATGCCTATGGTATTTTAGGAATTGAATTTATGGCAGCGGCTCAGGCTCTTGATTTCCGTAATTTTACAAACGGAAAAGGAGTTATGGCTGCTCGCGGAATTATCCGGAAACATATTGATTTTCTTGATATAGACAGACCTCTCTTCCCTGACCATAATACAATGAAAGAAATAGTTAAGTCGGGTGAAATTTTGTCAGTTGTGGAAAATGTTGTCGGTGATTTGAATTCTGATTAAAAAAAATCTAGGGGTGTTCATTCATTGGGAACTCCTTTAAAAAATAATTTTATTTTTATTCTATGATTAGTTGCCTTTTTTTTAAAACCGGAGAAAAAATATGATATTGAAATCTTTAAATACTTTTATAGAAATTGCTATTTCAAAGCCGAGAAAAAAAATTGTAGTTGCAGCCGCTGAAGATGAGCCGGTACTTGAGGCAGTTTCTTTGGCTTTAAAAGAAGGAATTGTAGAGCCGATTTTAATCGGTAACAAAGAGAAAATTTTGAAAATCGCAGATAATATTAAATTTGATTTAAAAGGTATTGAAATAATTGAAGAAACAAATCCGGCAAAATCATGCATTATAGCAGTTGATATAGTCCGAACCAGATCAGCAGGGATTCTAATGAAAGGATTAGTCGGAACTGCAGACTATTTAAAAGCGGTCTTAGATAAAGAAAACGGTTTACGAACCGGAAACATACTCAGTCATATCGGTTTTTTTGATCTTGAAGCATATCCTAAACTGCTTGCACTTACTGATGCAGCTCAGAATATAGCTCCTACTTTAGAAGATAAAATCAGTATTTTGTATAATTCGATTGATTTATTCCATCGTCTCGGCGTGCAGAATCCTAAAGTAGCCTTTATTACAGCTGTTGAAACGGTTAATCCCAAAATGCCTGCTACACTCGATGCCGCCATTATCACAATGATGAATAAAAGAAATCAAATCAAAGGATGTTTGATTGACGGTCCTTTGGCTTTCGACAATGCAGTTTCAAAAGAAGCCGCAGAACACAAAGGTATTGAAAGCGAAGTATCCGGTAATGCAGATTTACTTTTTGCCCCTGACATAGAATCGGCGAATATGTTGTACAAAAGTTTTACTTATTTCGGAGGAGCCACAGTTGCGGCGGTTATTCTTGGGGCAACTGTTCCGATAGTTCTTACTTCACGTTCGGATACCGAAAGAAGTAAGCTAATGTCTATAGCTTTAGCCGCTTCTTATTAATGGAGAAATTATGAAAATATTAGCTATTAATCCCGGTTCTACTTCTACGAAAATTGCAGTTTTCGAAGATATAAAACCGATTTTTGTGAGAACTTTAAAGCATAGTGCTGAAGAAATTGCTAAATTCCCCAGAATAATTGATCAATATGAGTTTCGAAGAAATATAATCATTGAGACCTTAATTCAAGAACAAATTCCTATTGAAACTCTTGATGCTGTTGTCGGCAGAGGAGGTTTGCTTAAACCGATTCCCGGAGGTGTTTACATTGTTAATGATAGGTTAATTGAAGATTTAAAGAAGGAAATTCTCGGTGAGCATGCTTCAAACATTGGTGGCATTCTTGCAAGAGAAATAGCTTATGCTTCAGGGAAACCTAATTCAGCCTATATTGTTGACCCTGTTGTAGTTGATGAAATGGAGCCGGTTGCAAGGTATTCAGGTTGTCCCGAATTGCCGAGAATAAGCATCTTTCATGCATTAAATCAAAAAGCTGTTGCCAGAAAGTTCGCACGTGAAAACGGAAAGAAATACGAGGATTTTAACTTGATAATAGCTCATCTTGGAGGAGGAATTACAGTTGGAGTTCACCATAAAGGAAGAGTCATTGACGTAAATAACGGCTTAGACGGCGAAGGACCTTTTTCACCGGAAAGAAGCGGAACTTTGCCTTCCGGTCAGCTTACTAAACTTTGCTTTTCTGAAAAATATCAATTGTATGAAATCAGAAAACTGATTACAGGTAAAGGAGGATTAGTAGCATATCTCGGTACAAACGATGCAAATATAGTTGAGCAGAAAATCCAAAACGGGGATACTAAAACAACTGAAATCTACGAAGCAATGATTTATCAGATAGCCAAGGAAATCGGAGCGGCTTCAACAGTATTAAACGGAAAAGTAGATGCAATATTAATTACGGGCGGCTTGGCTTTCTCAAACTATTTAATACCAAAACTTACAGAAAAAATAAAATTCCTTGCACCTGTAAAAGTATATCCCGGTGAAGACGAAATGCAAGCTTTAGCAGAGAGTGTTTACTATGCTTTACAAGGAGAACAACCAATTAAACACTATGAATAATTTTTTTTAATTTAAATTTGTATATTAAAAAATGAACAATCCATTGATAATTGCAAAAATAGAAGAGTATTTGAAACAACAAGCTGAAACAGGAAAGTATTTTTTCGTTGATGAAGACATACAAGGAAAGAACATAATCAGTAATTACGCAAATGAATCAGATTCTAAAATAATTAAGGAACCTGAAGTTCCTTATGGTTTATCTGTCCCGGAAGCAACAGACTTATTTGACAAATCTGTCGAATGGAAATCTTCAGCTACAGTCGCAGAATTAAAAAGTAAAATTGAGAATTGTAAAAATTGTTCACTCGGTTCTACCAGAAAAAACTTTGTTTTTGGTTCAGGAAATCCTAAAGCCGATATTATGGTTATCGGTGAGGCTCCCGGTGCAGACGAGGACGAACAAGGTTTGCCTTTTGTCGGCAGAGCCGGACAGCTTTTAACAAAAATTCTCGAATCAATTAATTTAAAAAGAGATGATGTTTTTATTTGCAATATTCTGAAATGCAGACCTCCGAATAACCGGAATCCTCTGCCCTCTGAAGTCGAGGAATGCGAGCCGTATTTAAAGAAGCAGATTGATTTGATTAAACCTCAGTTTATACTTGCATTGGGTTTAACTGCGGTTGATACATTATTGAAAAAGAAACACAGAATGATGGATATTCGCGGTTCCATACATAACTATCACGGGATTAAAATGCTTGTAACCTTCCACCCTGCCGCTTTGCTGAGGAATCCTAACTGGAAAGTACAGGTTTGGGAGGATGTGAAGTTATTGAGAAAAATGTATGATGAATTTTTAAGTACAAAATAATATTTGAAGATGAAAAAAAGTGTAATAAGTGTAATATTTTTAGTTGTAATTTCTTTTAACTCATTTGCTCAATCAGTTGATTCTGATAAAGGTTGCCTGCAAAATTTAGACTGTGTTAAAAAAGCTATTATAGAATACTATAACAAAGGTCAGTACGATGCTGAAATGTCCGGGATTATTAATAAAGCTATTTCTGATTTAAATAAAATGGAGATTAAAGATAATTCTGCATTCGTATTTGATATTGACGAAACTGCGCTTTCTAATTTAGAATATGAGTATAATAATGATTTTAGCTGGGAACCCGGTTCCTGGAACAAATGGTTATTAGCTGCAAAGGCTCCTGCTATAAAAGAAACCAAGAGATTTTATGACAGTCTTATAAGTAAGAAAATTAAGATTGTTTTTATAACAGGAAGAGATTTTCCACAAGAAAAGGTTACTAAGGATAATTTACTGAAAGTCGGATTTTCGGTTTATGATACTCTGATTACCCGTTCAGCTCAGGAAAAATCTATGGATGCGTCAGTATATAAATTAAATAAAAGAAAAGCACTTGAAGAAAAGAAACATTATTATTTTATCGGAAACATAGGCGACCAGTTGAGCGACCTTGAGGGAGACAGTATTCAATTAAAAATTAAATTGCCGAATTATATATATTTTATTCCATAAAATTTAGGATTTATTAATGAGAATTGCAGTTTTATTTGGCGGTATTTCACCTGAGCGAAACGTTTCTATTGCTGGCGGTAAATCAGTTGTTAATGCTTTAAAAACTCTTAACCATACCGTACTTCCAATTGACCCTGCGTTTGGAGCAAACGGATTAAGAACAGAAGATGAATTATCATCTCCGGAAAAATATCCGACACTTGACGAACTGGCTCAATATCATACAAAAAATCTGATTGACTGTATCAATTCAGAACTTTTCGATAATATTGATATTGCATTTTTAGTTCTTCACGGTGTAAACGGTGAAGACGGAAAAATTCAGGCTTTGCTTGAACTGAGAGGTATTCCCTATACCGGAAGTAAAATTAAAGCAAGTGCGGTTTCTATAGATAAAATTGCATCAAAAGTAATGTTCTCTGCTGCAGGAATCCCGACTCCCCCATGGATAACAATTCATGACTACGAAGCCGGGAATTTCGATATATACAAGGAAGTTCGTGATGAACTCGGAGAACACATTGTCGTAAAACCAAATGAGCAGGGTTCAACTATCGGAATTACAATTGTTAATTCAGGAAATTTAGATGACATACATTCAGCGGTTGAAGAAGCTTTAAAATATTCAAAAACAGTTTGCGTTGAAAAATTTATTGAAGGACGCGAACTGACGGTAGGAATTCTAGGTAAAGAGGCTTTACCTGTTATCGAAATTATAGCAGAAGATGGTTTCTATGACTACAAACATAAGTATTCAAAAGGTCATACAGAGTACAT
>JBAYGQ010000222.1:0-5226 GCA_041666585.1 Bacteroidota bacterium | reverse complement strand
TTGCATTTTACTTAAGTGTAAAATGTGGAACCGGACTGACTGTTAATACGCTCTCAGTTCGGTTTTTTTTCTTGTTTGAAGATGGATTTGATGATTTCTCCTGCATTATTTAACAAAATATATTGTAAAATCGCATCTATTCTTTTATTAGAGGCTTTTGCCTTACATATATTCCTTTCAAGCATGTTGCCATATATTGCAACATTTTTTTTTCGTTACATTTCAAAGATAAAACTCTATTATCAATATAAAATAAATTAATAATATTTCCAAATACTTTGAAATATTATTTTTTATATTTTTATCTAAATTGTAAATAGCTGTGAGTAGGTTTATGCTATCGGAGTTTTAAAAATTTTTATTGTAAGAATATTTTTAAATTTATAAAAAGAGAGAATCAAATTGAATCGGAAAATTATCCTTTAAATATGTAATTTTATTTTACATTCCTTCTTAGCACATTTATATATATGTAAATATCCGCTATACTCATATTTTGAGTAAACTATCATAATTTTATTGTTCATTATTAGAAACAAATAATGAGATAAAAATAGTTTGAGCTTTAAACCTAAAATCCGAACAAATAGTGACAAATTTGAATAATTATCTTCTTTTTTGTAAGTTTATAATTGTAAGATTTTAATTTTTACAGATTGTATTAATTTTGAAATTATCCTGCTCATAAGTTTGTTTTATTTTGGGTTTGTAATTGGGCTGTTAATAAGGAGTTTTTTTGTTAGTCTTGTCTTTTTGAACTTGTTTCAGTATCTTGCTTTTGAAGCTGTTTTTATAATGAAGAATCTTAAATAAATTCAGCAAGACACAGCTACTTTTATGTAAAGTTTTCTTATTAAAAAACCGGAAAAAATTCCGAAATTAATTTGAATACCGCATGCCTTAAAGCCCTTCATAGTTTTTATAAAATAAGCTCATGAGGAAAAAAGTACAGGTAAATTCTAAAACAGAGTACTATAATTTAATATAAATATTTTTTGTTCACTAATTAAATGAGGTACAGACTGTGTTTAGCTACCTAAAATCTACCATCCTGAGCAAAGTAGTGATGGCGGTTACAGGAGTTATTCTGGTGTTGTTTCTACTCGGACATACCATAGGGAACCTACAGGTTTTTCTTGGCAGGGAGGTATTAAATACTTATGCCCATTTTTTGCAAAGTGCCGCCGAAGTGCTGTGGATTGTCAGAATTGTTCTGATAGTCTCCGTTATATTGCATATAATCACATCGGTAAAACTGAAACTTGATAATCTGCAGTCAAAACCTGTGAAGTATCAGGTAAAAAGATATGCAAAGGCAAAGCTCACCTCGCGTACGATGATTTGGACCGGAATAATGATCGGCTGTTTTGTTGCGTATCATCTTCTACATTTTACTTTTGGCGTAATAGATGCTAAAAATTACGGAAGAACAGACTATTACGAAAAAGAAGCCGGATATTATATGAAAAATCCTTTTGAAGGCATGATGAATCAAAAGTTCGATGCAATGAAAGATAAAAACAGCAGTGCGGACGGAATAATCGAATTCGATAAAAATATCTACATACAGAGTCCGCACGCTAAAGTACTTTTCGAGCGTGCTGATACTTATTATATGATGATTAAAGGATTTCAGAATCCTTTAATTTCGATTTTATACATAATAGCAGTGATACTGGTAGGTTTCCATCTGAACCACGCAATACAGAGTGCATTCCAGACGCTTGGATTCAACCATCCGCGGTATTTTCCTAAGATAGTAAAGGGAAGTACCTTATTGTCACTGTTTATCACACTGGCTCTTATTTCAATACCAATAACGATAATGTTTAAATTAGTTGGAGGCGGACTATGAAATTAGAATCAAAAGTACCAACCGGTCCGCTTAAGGATTCCTGGGATAAATACCGGTTCGATATTAAATTAATTAATCCCGCGAATAAGAGAAAATACAAAGTATTAGTCGTAGGAACGGGCTTGGCGGGTGCATCGGCGGCGGCTTCACTTGCCGAACTGGGATATGTTGTAGAAGCTTTTACATACAACGACAGTTCACGAAGAGCTCACAGTATAGCCGCACAGGGCGGAATAAATGCCGCAAAGAATTACACGAATGACGGCGATAGTATCTGGAGACTTTTTTACGATACTGTAAAGGGCGGAGATTTCCGTTCACGCGAAGCAAATGTTTATCGTTTGGCTCAGGTCAGCAATAATATAATTGATCAATGCGTGGCACAGGGAGTACCTTTTGCACGCGATTACGGCGGTTTGTTGGACAACCGTTCATTCGGCGGTGCACAGGTTTCCCGTACTTTCTATGCACGTGGACAGACGGGTCAGCAGTTATTGCTGGGCGCCTATTCTGCACTAATGCGTGCCGTAGGTAAAAAACAGGTAATTCTGCATACACGTAAAGAAATGATGGATGTAGTGATTATTAACGGTAAAGCACGCGGAATTGTAACACGCGACCTGGTAACCGGAAAGATAGAATCACATTGGGGAGACGCTGTACTTCTTGCGACAGGCGGATATGCCAATGTGTTTTTCCTTTCAACAAATGCTCAGGCTTGCAATGTTACTGCATCTTACAGAGCATATAAAAAAGGTGCCGCTTTCGCAAATCCCTGCTATACGCAGATACATCCGACCTGTATTCCGGTCAGCGGAGACCATCAGTCGAAATTAACCCTTATGTCAGAATCACTGAGAAACGACGGCAGAATCTGGGTTCCGAAATCAAGGGATGACAAACGTCCACCGAATCAGATTCCGGAAGAGGACAGAGATTATTATCTTGAAAGAAAATATCCGAGTTTCGGAAACCTTTCTCCTAGAGATATTTCCTCTCGCGCCGCTAAAGAAGCTTGCGACGACGGAAGAGGTGTTTCGGTTACAGGATTCGGTGTATATCTTGATTTTGCAGATGCTATCAAACGCCTCGGTCAGAAAGTAATTGAGGAAAGATACGGCAACTTGTTCGAAATGTACGAAAGAATAATCGGTGAAGATCCATACAAAACTCCTATGATGATTTATCCCGCTTCCCATTATACAATGGGAGGACTTTGGGTAGATTATAACTTAATGAGTACAATTCCGGGTCTCCACGTTATGGGAGAAGCGAACTTCTCTGACCACGGAGCAAACAGACTCGGAGCAAGTGCCTTGATGCAAGGTCTGGCAGACGGTTATTTTGTTATTCCATATACTTTGGGGCATTATTTCGCTACCGAAAAACCGGAAAAAATTTCAATGGATAATGAAGAATTCAAGAAAGCAGAAAAGGAAGCAGAAGAAAAAATTCAGAAGATTCTTTCTATTAACGGTAAGCGCACACCCACACAATTCCACAGGGAACTCGGAAAAATAATGTGGGAATACTGCGGTATGGCTCGTAATGAAACAGGTCTTAAAAAAGCTTTAGAGCTTGTACCTCAGCTTCGTGAAGAATTCTGGAAGGATTTAACCGTTACCGGCGGAAAAGAATCATTGAATATAACATTGGAAAAAGCGTGCCGTGTGGCTGACTTTCTGGAATTTGCAGAAGTTCTGCTTTGGGATGCTCTGGAACGCGATGAATCCTGCGGGGCTCACTTCAGAACAGAACATCAGTACGAGGACGGAGAAGCTAAAAGGAACGATGAAAAATTTGCTCACGTAGCCGCATGGGAATTTACCGGTATCGGTAATAAACCTGTTAGAAACGTCGAACCCTTATCATTTGAAAATGTGCAATTAGCTGTAAGGAGCTACAAATAATGAAACTTACATTATATATTTGGAGACAGAAATCAGCCGGAGATAAAGGCTTTATGGAACTGCACAACGTAGATAACGTTTCTGAGGATATGTCTTTCTTGGAAATGCTCGATGTGCTGAACGAAAAGCTCTTATTGGAAGGTCAGGAACAGATTGCTTTCGACCACGATTGCAGAGAAGGTATATGCGGAGCATGCTCTTTAATAATAAACGGAACAGCTCACGGACCTGAAAAGGCTACAACAACATGCCAGTTGCACATGAGGAAATTCAAAGACGGTGATACTATTTATATTGAACCCTTCCGTTCAATCGCATTTCCTGTAATTAAAGACTTAGTTGTTGACCGCAGTGCGTTCGAGCGCATTATGTCAGCGGGAGGATTTATAAGCGTAAGCACCGGCAATGCTCAGGATGCAAATGCTTTACCGATACCGAAAGCCGATGCTGACCTTTCGATGGATGCGGCACAGTGTATCGGTTGCGGTGCATGTGTAGCGTCATGCCCGAACGGTGCGGCTATGCTGTTTGTTTCCGCTAAGGTGGGACAATTCGCATACCTTCCGCAGGGACAGGCTGAGCGTAAAGAGCGTGTACTGAATATGGTCAGACAGATGGACGCAGAGGGCTTCGGCTCCTGCACTAATCTTTACGAGTGCGAAGCGGTCTGCCCGAAGCAGATTTCAGTAAGGTTTATTTCTAAGATGAACAGAGATTATCTTTGCTCTTCTTTTTTGGAAAATAAGAAATAGAGATTATTTGTTAAAATAATTACAATCCCGGATTTTTATAAAAGATTCGGGATTTTTTATTCTTTCCTAATATTTGAGATTTTTAATTCAACTAATTTTAATATCAATAATTTCGAGTTTTATTCGTTGATAATTTATTAAAAATAAATTTCGGATTCAAAATCTTTTGAATTGAAAATGATTATTAAGACCTTTATACTTTTAGTGATTTGAAAGAAAGATATAGTTGACCTTTGATTTAAAAATATTATTATTAAAAAGGGAATAAATTATGAATTTAAAAGTCGTATTCGAAGAATGCCCTGAGGGTGGCTATACAGTCTATGCTCCCTCATTGCCGGGATGCATAAGCGAAGGAGAAACAAAAGAAGAAGCACTCGTCAACATAAGAGAAGCTATTGAACTTTACCTTGAACCTATTGAAGATGACTTTATCCGTTTCGAAAAAGCAGACTACTCGGAGATTATACTTTGAGTAAATTCCCATCATTAAGTTATCTTCAGATTTTAAGAGGATTGCAAAGATCAGGATTTGTAATAGTACGTCAAAAAGGAAGCCATATCAGACTTCAGAAGCACTTAATTGATAGAACTTTAAAACTTACGGTCCCTGCACATAAACCGGTAAAACCAAATACTTTAAGAATGATATTAAATCAAGCTGAAATAGATTTAGATATATTTTTAACTTTAGTTTAAATTCCTTTCT
>JBAYGQ010000221.1:0-5236 GCA_041666585.1 Bacteroidota bacterium | reverse complement strand
TGCCCGGTGAACTGAACAAAGAAACTTTCAGCGCAAATTCTGCAATCGTGAATATTGTCGGACGCGATATTCATCCCGGAACAGCGAAAGATATTATGATTAATTCTATTCGTGCAATGGCTGACATTATTGTCCGTCTGCCGAGAGACATGGCACCTGAGACCACAGAATGCTATCAACCCTACATACATCCCCATGTATTCGAGGGTACTGTCGGCAAGTCAACACTGAAGTTTTTGTTCAGGGATTTTGAGACCAAAGGATTGGACGAGCAGAAGAAGATTCTGGAAAAAATTATTGAAGAAGTAAAACCGCTTTATCCCAAAGCCCGTTTTGAATTGGAAATAATCGAGATGTACAGAAATATGAGGGAAGAATTGGACAAACATCCCTTAGTTCTGGAATGTTTGTGGGATGCCGCAGTACGTTCAGGCGTAGAGCCTTTCTGGGAACCGATAAGAGGCGGTACGGACGGCTCAAGACTGAGTGCTCAGGGCTTACCTACTCCTAACATATACGGCGGAGGTCAGAACTTCCACAGCAAAACGGAATGGCTATCGGTTGAAATGATGAATAAAGCTGTGGATACGGTTATTAATCTGGCACAGATTTGGGTGGAGAAAGCTTCTTAAAATTCTGAATTCTGAATGCTGAATTCTGAATTGATTTTTGGATAATTTAATTGTAATGTTGAAAGAGAGAAGGTTTCTTGAAATTCTGAATGCTGAATGCTGAATGCTGAATTGATTTTTGGATAATTTAATTGTAATGTTGAAAGAGAGAATGCGGTGACGTTTACATTGTCATTCTGAATTTATTTCAGAATCTAAAAGCCGCATGAATACAGGATTCTGAACCAAGTTCAGAATGACATTATTTAAAGATTATTTCACTTTACAAACTTTACAAACTTTACAAACTTTATAAACTTTACGAACTGAGATATATTAATTAACAGGAGCAAATAATGGAGTCAAAAAGTGGCGGAAATGAACTTCCCGAAAATGCTTATCGTGAGTTAAAAACGGGTGAAACATATCGTCCTGTAATGTCGCCGGAGTATCAGTTTCCGGAAGTAACGACATGGTCGGTAGTCTGGGGATTGATTATGGCATTTTTGTTTTCGGCGGCGGCGGCTTATTCCGGATTGAAAATCGGTCAGGTATTCGAAGCGGCAATTCCGATTTCGATTCTTGCGGTAGGTTTATCTACTTTTTTTAAGCGTCGTAAATCATTAGGACAAAATGTTATTATCCAGTCAATAGGTGCAAGCTCGGGAGTAATAGTTGCAGGTGCAATTTTTACGATTCCGGGTTTGTATATACTTAATCTACCTGTAAGCTTTTTTCAGGTTTTCTTATCTTCGATGCTGGGCGGTTTTCTGGGGATTTTATTTCTGATACCTTTCAGACGTTATTTTGTAAAAGATATGCACGGGAAATTTCCTTTTCCTGAAGCAACTGCAACAACTGAGATATTAATAACAGGCGAAAAAGGCGGCGATCAGGCAAAAGTACTGATTATAAGCGGTCTAATCGGCGGTTTATACGATTATGTGATTACTTCTCTCGGCTGGTGGTCGGAAGTTTTTACATCAAGAGTTATGCCGTACGGAACGGAATTAGCCACAAAAGCCAAGATGGTATTTAAGCTCGATGTATTGTCAATGATTTTCGGTTTAGGATATATTGTAGGTCTTCGTTATGCTACGATTATCTGCGCCGGCTCTTTGCTGTCGTGGTTTGTACTTGTGCCTTTGGTCAATCAGATAGGTTCAATTGCGGCAGGACCGGCGGGAATTAATCCGTTTGCGGCAATGCCTGCAGAACAGATTTTCAGAGATTATGTAAGGCATATCGGTATAGGCGGAATTGCAATGGCGGGTATTATCGGAATCATGAAATCATCAGGTATTATCGGCAGTGCTTTCTCACTTGCATTCAAGGAAATTTTCCAGAAAAAAGGAGCCGATAGCGAAGTTATTCACAGAACTCAGGTTGATTTAAAAATGACTTTCATTGTGCTTGCAGTACTTTTAACAATTGCGGCAATTTTCATTTTCCTTGTTTACGGAGTAAATTTAAATTTTTATACTGCTTTTATCGCTTTGCTTACGGTTGTTATTATATCTTTCCTGTTTACAACAGTTGCCGCAAACGCAATTGCTATTGTAGGAACAAATCCTGTATCGGGTATGACACTCATGACATTGATTCTATCATCAATCATTCTGACAAAAGTAGGTTTGAGCGGTCCGCAGGGTATGATGAGCGCATTGATAATCGGAGGTATTGTATGTACTGCTCTTTCGATGGCAGGCGGTTTTATTACGGATTTAAAAGTAGGATACTGGTTAGGTTCTACACCTAAGAAGCAGGAAGCTTTTAAATTTTTGGGAACGATAGTATCGGCGGCAACTGTCGGCGGTGTGATTTTAATATTGAATCAGACATACGGCTTTAGTCCCGACAACGCTAATCCCTTAGCGGCACCGCAGGCTAATGCTATGGCGGCGGTTATTCAGCCTTTGATGACTTCGCAGGCACAGGTACACTGGATGCTTTATATTGTGGGAGCGGTTCTTGCATTTTTATTGAATGCACTTAAAATTTCTCCTCTTGCTTTTGCTCTGGGTATGTATCTGCCTCAGGAACTGAATACTCCGCTTATCGTAGGCGGTTTGGTAGCGTATATTGTTCAGACAAGGTCAAAGGATGAAGCATTGAATAATGCAAGATTCCAGCGCGGAACGCTCATTGCGTCAGGCTTTATAGCGGGAGGTGCTTTGTTCGGTGTGCTGGGTGCAATTATGAAATTTGCATTTATTCAGTTCAGCTGGCCCGATATTTTCCTGAAAACATGGTCGGAGACACCTCAGGCGGCATGGATTGGTCTCGGTCTGTTTGCCGTGATTATAGCTTATACAATTTATGAATCAATGCGAGCAAAAGTAGAAAATAATAACTGAAATTAATTTTTAACTTGTGAGGTAGTTGAAGAACCCCACCCTAAATCCCTCCCCGAACGGGGAGGGACTTTTTTTTACTTTCTTCTGGATGGTATTGACTTTCCTGTTTCCCTCCCCTTGGGGAGGGTCGGGGTGGGGTTTCTTACCTTGCCACCATCAATCTTATTATCTCTTTCTTCTGCTGACCCTGCACTACAAGAAAATAAACTCCGTTTGATATATCAGAAGCATCAAAATCAATGTAACTGCTCTCTTGTTCCAAAGCTCCTGCTTGGGAATATTCTTTCAAAACCTTGCCGTAAATATCATATAGTTTGTAATTACATATTCCGATTAAATTCGTTGTAATGTGAACTTTATTGTTTTGAATAAGAAAAGAGTTTTGATTTATTAAATCAGCAATTTGATTATCTAAAACCGCATTCGGTTCAAGTGTAAACACCCATGTATCATTATAACCACCTCCAAATAATAAAATTCTATTTTCTCCAAGATTGACAATATTATGATAACACCTACCTTTAGGATGAATTGGGGTTTTAACGTGAATCCAATTAGAATCATTTAAATTATACAACCATAATTGATCATAATTCATATTATAAGCAATACTATCAATATATCCTTCAGCTGGATTCCCTCCCCACAACACTATTTGATTTTTTCTGATATTTGCCATTGAAGAAGAATGTATTGCCGGAGGTTTATCTTTAGGTTTTAAATATTTCCATTTTTCAGTATTTTCATTAAAAAGATATGTGTTATCTAAACCTCCACAATCCCAACCTCCAAAAAAAACAACTTTTCCTGAATCAATTTGTGCTATTGCTGCTCCTTCACTTTTAGGAGTTTTTGTATCATAAAAATCTAAGGGAATTTTCTCCCAGTTCAGATTATCAAAATCAAAAACCCAAGTGTCATTTTCATAAAGGTCAATGGAAATTGATACTCCACCGACTAAAACAACTTTGTTGTTTGATAGTTGTGATAGTAGAGGTTTGTATCTGGCTGACGGTTTATTTAACGGTTTAATTTCTGTCCACTTTAAGGTTTCTAAATCAAATATCCATGTATCATCAAATGGCCATACATCTCCCTGACCACCAAACAATAATACTTTGTTTTTTGTTATTCTTGCCATACTAAGATGATCTCTCCCAATAGGATGAATTGGATTGTTAATTTGAGTCCAATTGTTCTCTTGGTAATCATATATCCAAGTATCATCTAAGTAGGAGGTAACACCACTGCCACCGAAAAGAAGTACTTTCCCTTCTCCAATTTCAGCCATTCCTGATTGCGCTCTTCCTGGAGGTGAATTTTTTGGTTTCATTTCTATCCACACACCTGTTTGTGCAAAGCAAATTTCCACAACAAAAAAGAAAGAAAATAATGAAGCTAGTATTAAAAATATTCTTTTCATAAATTATTATTTTTTATAAATTATTTTAAAAAGCTACTCCGAGCATAATACCTAAGGAAATGCCTGTTAATCCTAAGGAGCCGGGTACTTCCTTCTGCTCTCTTGCTTTTCCTCCAGAGTAGGTTATTACAACGTCTGCTCTATTATCCATTTTCCCTGCCTGATATCCGATTTCAGGTTCAAGTGTAAAATATCCCCAGATAAAGCGATAACCTACTATAAACTGAACCAGGTCTGCACCGAGCGTTACCTCGCCTGTGCCGTTAGTTACCAGAACCTGAGTGCCTTCGGGACCGGTATAATATCCGTTCATGTTTTTCTCTTTGAACGACACGGATAACCTTGCGTAGTTCAGACCCGCAAACAAACCTTTCCCTTTGTTGAAGAAATAATAATTCAGACCGATATCCCAGAACACAAATGTCCATGTTTCATCAGAATTGTCACCGGTAAACGGAATGTAGGACAATGAAGCATTCACAGCGAGTTTGTTTTCGACGAATGGAGTAACAAATTCAAAAGCACCGCCCGCTATGTTCGGTAAGCCGATTTTCAGACCGATTCGGAAAGGTTGGATATCTTCAGCATAATTACGGTTACCCGCGGCTGTGGAATTTTGATTAGCTGAAACAAAAAGAAATGCGAATAAAATAACTAAAGTAAAAAGCTTCTTCATTTCAAATCTCCTATATATTTTAAAAAAACAAATACATTTCTGAAGATAAGTAAGAAAAAAATAGAAATATCAAATTAACTCTAAAAAGTTTTTATTGACATTCTGAATTTATTTCAGAATCTAAAAGCCGCATGAATACAGGATTCTGAACCAAGTTCAGAATGACATT
>JBAYGQ010000220.1:0-5256 GCA_041666585.1 Bacteroidota bacterium | reverse complement strand
CAGAATATTTTTGCTCTTTATTTTCAGGGTGAAGACAGACTCTTCGAAACAATAACTGTTACTCTAGGTGCCAGAGCCGATTACGAAAGGATTGATTCGGAAAAATCCAATTTTGAATTTTCGCCTAAGCTCGGTATTTCTTATGCTTCACCGCTCGGTGCAAAATTCCGCTTGTCTGTCGGGAAGGGTTTTCGGGCGCCTTCAGTAGCTGAAAAATTTGCAACAATAGATTACAACGGTATTGCAGTTAAACCGAATGCAGATTTACTTCCCGAGCATAGCTGGTCGTATGAAATAGGCGGGAACTATGATTTCGAATTTTTAGGCAGTGATTTCTATTTTGATGCTTCCGTTTTCCAAAATGATTTTTATGATATGATAGAGCCTCAGTTCGATTCCACAGGTGCTATCCGTTTCCAAAATATCACAAGAGCGCGGATAATAGGTCTGGAAGCCAATATGCGTGTATTAATTTTAAAATATTTTGGTATTGAAACTGCACTTACATGGATGGACCCTCAGGATTTAATTCTGAATGAAACCCTGAAATACCGCTCAAAAATTATGTGGACTGCCGGTATCTTTGTACCGTTCGGTTTTGCGGAGTTACAGGCTGACTACCGTTATTTTAGCAATGTGGACAACATAGACAGTCGTCTTGTTAATCTGATTAAAGACAGCGATGCCCGAGTTCCTGTTCATGTTGTGGATGCCCGTCTGCTTTTCCGTTTTGATAAAATGTTTCATGTTCCTTTGACTGCATCAATAAACGTAAAGAATCTGTTTAACTATTATTATCTTAGAATGGTCGGGAACCTTGCCCCTACAAGGAGTATCAGTCTTCAGCTTGAAGGAAAATTCTAAACTTTCAAAAAATAAATTGTCATTCAGAACCCGAGTCATCGAGGGTGAAGAATCCAACCCTTGAAGTCTTCGGGTTAAGATCCAACGACAAGCTCAGAGAACCGGTATTCTCAGGGAACCGGTATTCTCAGGGAACCGGTAAGCTCATTGAGCTTGTCGAAATGAGTGATAATTAGGAGCTAAGCGGATAGATTCTTCACTTCGCTCAGAATGACCTGTTAATTAGCTTTTTTTTTATAATTTTGTAATTATTTCTCTATCATTTATTAATCGGAAAAAACAAATGTTTCCATCCTTAAACGAACAAATGGATTTAATTCGCTCCGGTGCTGTCGAAATTATTCCCGAAGATGAGTTAGTTAAAAAGATCGAAAAATCAATTAAAACAAATAAACCGCTCAGAATCAAGCTCGGTTGCGACCCCAGCAAACCCGACCTGCACATCGGACATGCAGTTGTTCTTTATAAAATGAGAAATTTTCAGGATTTGGGACATACAGCCGTTTTGATAATCGGCGACTTTACCGCAATGATAGGCGACCCTTCAGGTAAATCTGTTACACGACCGCAACTGACAATGGAAGAAACCCGAATCAACGGACAGTCTTATCTTGAGCAGGCGACAATCGTTTTGTCTAAAGATAAATTGGAAGTCCGATACAATTCCGAGTGGCTTTCGAAAATGACATTTAACCAGGTTATAGAGCTTTCTGCACATTATACTGTTGCACAACTTTTAGAGCGCGATGATTTCAGTAAAAGGTTCAAATCAGGCACTCCGATTAGCGTTCACGAACTGATGTATCCTCTGGCTCAGGCTATGGATTCCGTTGCTATTAATTCCGATGTTGAACTCGGTGGTACAGACCAGAAGTTCAATCTGCTTGTGGGACGTGAGATTCAGCGTGCTTACAA
Organism: Bacteroidota bacterium; assembly: GCA_041666585.1. Lineage (GTDB taxonomy): Bacteria > Bacteroidota > Ignavibacteria > Kapaibacteriales > UBA2268 > JBAYGQ01. Next base: position 3,477 of record JBAYGQ010000220.1, on the reverse strand, counting down.
CGTGGAGCCGCAGGTTATTCTTACAATGCCATTGCTGGAAGGCACAGACGGACGCGAGAAAATGAGCAAGTCTCTGAATAATTACATTGCACTTACAGAAGTACCTCGTGAGATGTTCGGCAAAGTTATGTCAATTCCCGACGAAATGATTGCAAGATATTTCCGCTACGCAGGGCAGGCTCCCGAAGTCGACTGCGTACGTATGGAGCAGGGTTTGAAGGATGGCTCGGCACATCCGCGTAATGCAAAAGTTGAAACTGCAATGCGTATAATTGAGTTGTATAACAGTAAGGAAGCGGGACAAGCCGCATTGGAAGAGTTCGAGCGTATTTTCAAAAACAAAGATGTGCCCGATGAAATAGAAGAGCAAACGATTAATGTGGATAATCCGGTGCAGTCGGTGCTTGATGTGCTTGCAATGACGAATCTTGCACCTTCAAAAAAAGAAGCAAAACGCTTAATTGAACAGGGCGGCGTTTCTATTGACGGCGAAAAAGTCTCAGATTACAAGGCAACAGCAGACTTTACAAATCAGCGTTTGATAAAAGTAGGAAAAAGAAAATTTTTGAAAGTTACAGCTAATCCCTAATGATTCCAATTCCCTCTTATCAAAGGGGGTTAGGGGGTTGTTGCCTCAGTTTATAAAGTTCGTAAAGTTGAAAGTTCATAAAGTGAAAAGAAAAATTTAAAAATAACCAAAAAAAAATGAAAAAAATATTTTTGTTATTAGCTTTGCTTCTGATTTTAGGTGGATGCAGAACTTATGAAAGTGCATTTGATAAAAATTTAACAACACTTGCTCATGATGTTCTTAAACATCCGGAAAAATTAAGAGACATACAAAAGTATTATCCAAATTTTTATAATGAAGAATACATTTCAAATAGTATGTTTGATACTATTAAAGTAAATAAGACAATTACATTTATTAATAACGAGTTGAATAAACTATTTATTTGTCCCATATGGAGCCCAAATGGAGTTTCACCTGGTGAAATTGAGAGATTACATAAAGAAATTAAAAATCAAAACTTAACATTTGACCATCTATATGGTTTTAGTGTATGGAAAGACAAAAAGGGAGTATCTTTTGATTTCGTCCAATTTGGTAACACTTACTTTATTATTGCTATTTACTATTGCTACATGGCAGAACTTTAAAATTGTAGTTTTTAGAATTGATGTGATATGCTAGTTACTTCAATAAGTAATTTTATGTTTCGACAACAAAAGTGAATAAACAAGAGGTTGAAATGAATATATCATTGACTGCAGTGTTTAAAAAGTGAAGCTATTCAGTTGGTTATGGAAGCAGATTTAGACGACTTTAAAAACAATTATAAATAACCTTTTACTTTACAAACTTTATGAACTTTATAAACTTTCAACTGAAGAAACAACCTCCTTTGATAAGGGGGAATAAGAAATAATCTATGATTTGGAGTATTAAATAAAAATGAGTAACAACGATATATTTAAGAAACTGCGTGTAGCACTGCATTTGCGTAACGATGAAATTATTGATATTCTCAAACTTGTGAACTTCAACATTACACAGAGCGAACTGGGTGCTTTCTTCAGAAACGAAGACCATCCCCATTACAGAAATTGCGGTGACCAGGTGCTTCGGAACTTCCTGAACGGGCTGATTATCCATCTGCGCGGGCCGAAAACCGAAGAACCCGTCAAAAAATCTGTTGAATAACAATGTCCATTCAAAACGAATATGATGTAATTATTATCGGAGCAGGTCCTGCGGGACTGTTTGCGGCTATTAGCTGTTCTGCTGAAATTCGTGTACTTATTCTCGAAAAAATGGAATCTCCGGGAAAGAAGCTTCTGATGTCCGGTTCGGGCAGGTGCAACATAACAAACGCAGGAAGTATTGAAGACTTCTTTGGACATTATGGAGAGAACGGAAAGTTTTTGCGGTCCGCACTAATGGAATTTTCCAATTTAGATTTGATTGAATTTCTGAAACAGAGAGGGCTGGAGGTTTATACCGACGAAAACGGGAAAGTGTTTCCTGTTACGGAAAAAGCTCGCGATGTTTTGGAAATTTTGCTCAATGAATGCGGTAAGAAAAATGTAAAGATTTTTACTGATTCGACTATTCAGAGGATTGTCAAAACAGACGAAGTATTTCATATTCAGACAGAATATACTGAGTACATTTGCGGTAAACTGATTATAGCAACAGGCGGACAATCCTATCCGGCAACAGGCTCCACAGGGGACGGATACGCTTATGCAAATCAATTCGGTCATACGATAATCCCTCCGAAACCCGCTCTGACACCTGTATTAATAAAAGACTATAAATTCAGGTCTGCTGCTGGTGTGTCGCTAAGTGAAAAAGAAATATATTTATATAGAAACAACAAAAAGATTAAATCCAATTTCGGTGATATCGGATTTACGCATACAGGGCTCTCGGGACCCGGTATTCTCGATTTTTCAAGATACATTGAACCGAGTGATGTTTTGAGAATAAATCTTGCAAATCTTGAACAGGAAAAATTCAAACGGAATTTTATTGACACAGTTGAAAAAGACAGACAGGTAACATTAAGGAAATTTCTGAAACAATTTGATATACCCGAAAAGCTGATTAAAGCTATACTCTCGGAGCTTGGACTGAACGTATCAGATATTATCGGAAATGTAACAAAAGAACAGAGAAATCGGATTGCTGATTTATTTTGCGGATATCCTTTTGAGGTCGAAATGCTTGGTGAATACAATATCGCTATGGTTACAAAAGGCGGAGTCAGCCTTAAGGAAGTTTCACCGAAAACAATGGAATCGAAATTAGTAAAAAATCTTTATTTTGCAGGTGAAGTTCTGGACATAGACGGAGACACAGGCGGCTATAACTTGCAGGCGGCTTTTTCGACGGGGTTTCTCGCAGGAAAGAACAACATAATTAAAGAATTAAAGAAATAATGAATTAAAGAATTATGATTGACAAAAAGAAAATAAAGGAAGAGTACAAGCTTGTTGTACCTCCTAAAGGAGTGTTTGCTATAAAAAATCTGAAAACCGGCAGAGTTTGGCTGGGTAGTACAATGAATCTAAAAAATATCTATATACGGTATCAAATACTCCTGAACAATGGAAAGCATATTAATTCGCGTCTGCAGGAGGATTGGCATACATTCGGTGAAGAATCATTTGAATTTGAAGTGCTGGATACTCTTGAGCTTAAAGAAGGCCCTGATTACAATTACAGCGAAGATTTGGAGATTCTCGAAATGCTCTGGCTCGATAAATTCAGACCGCTCGAAGAAAAAACTTATAATAAAAATGAAAAAATTCGTGTCGCATAAGTTTTAATTTTGAATTCTGAATGCTGGATTCTGAATTTAAAAAAAGTAAGAGAAAATTAATCTGAATCACAGATTACACTTATTTTAAAAGAAATCGAACTGATGAAGAGCGTAGATTCGGGAAGAAAATTGAAAAACAATTTATAAT
>JBAYGQ010000219.1:0-5257 GCA_041666585.1 Bacteroidota bacterium | reverse complement strand
TGTAAATATCTTTTAAGAAAGGAAAAAGTTCTCTTTTAGATAATAACATTTTTAAATATTTTTGAAGATTATTCTTTCCGAAATTGCTGAATAAACCTAATGCTTTGATTTTTTTATCAGGAAAAGTACCGTTTAACCATTCCTCCCAAGTTTCGAATATTGCATTTTGTTTCAGTTCTAATACATCTGAACCTGACAACTCGATAAAATTCGGTGAAATCTTAGCCTGAACAGGATAAGATCTTAGTATTGTAGAACAAAAGCTGTGAATAGTAGAAATCGGAGAATAAAGAAGATGCTCACGGATTTTAACGAGTCTTCTTAATTTGGATTGTTGCTTTTCAGTTGATATTTTTTGCTCAATTGCCTGAGCCACACGTGTTGCGATTTCTTTTGCGGCTTTTCTTGTAAAAGTAATTGCGACAATATCCTTTGGTTCTATTTGCTTATTATCAATACCTTCCGAATTAAGTAAAATATTCAGATACCTTTGCTCAAGTACTGTCGTTTTACCGGAACCTGCATTAGCAGTAACTGCAAGATGCCTGTCAAAAGACAAGGACATTATTTGTTCACGGGTAAATTTTGGAGTTTCCATAATTCGCTAACTGAGTTCAAAACCTTTAGATAGAAACAGCTTTCTTATTTTCGGTTCAATTTTAATTGCACCATAAGCACAAGCCAGACCTGCTAAAATATCAACAACATAATGATATCTAAGGTAAACTGTTGCAATAATCAAACTGATTCCAAAGATATATATCGGATACCTTAAACGGGATTTAAATCTGTAAGCTATGTACATATTCAAAGTTGTGATATAAGTGTGCCCGCTTGGCATGCAATCTCTGTTTACGTGTGCTGAAGGATATGCAGTTCCCTGAATAATTCCGCCGCCGGTATCAATAATATTTCTGAAAAAATCAGTCAGCCATAGTCCGGGAAGTTCGTTAGGGAGATTTGCAAATTCATGTAATGTAAATCTCGGACCGATTGCAGGAAAAAAGAAATATAAAAGATAAGAAGTATAAAAAGAAAAAAGTAAAATTGCAGCAAAATGATTAAACTCTTCGTTCGATTTTCTAAAATGAATTTCAATACCATGAATAAACGGCATAATGAAATAAGTCATATAAGCAAGCTGAAAGTACTCTGTTAAAACAGGATAGGATATTTTTTGAAAAAACTTCGTCGGGTCTGTTCCGAATATTGCTCTGTCCCATGCAATAAGAATGTTATCGTAGTCATGGGGATTTATTACAGCTATATAATGTTGTACCTGAGAATAAATAAGGAAAATGACAGGTATCACATATAGTTTTCGGAAAGCTATAAATAAAGAACCGGCATTCATTTTTTGGGTAACGGTAGAAATCGAAATTACAGTAAAAGAAATTAAAACATTTTGTAGAATAAGATTAGATGCGTCTTTTATTTTCGGATAGAAAATAATTGCCAGTAAAGTATAAATACCGAGCATCAGCAGAGTAAAAATGTCTGCAAGAGACAGAATTTCTCGTAAATTAAATTTTAAAACCGATTCTCTTTTGTATAAATTTAACTTCATTCTGGTTTATTTAAAAAATAAAAATAAACTTTATTCAAATTTAAACATTATTCTTGTTACCTTCAATAACTAAGCTATGAAGAAAAATAAAATCATTCATTGATAGCTGTTCCGCTCTTTTTGATAATAATTCGCTGATATGATTCTTTGAATCTGCCTGAATAATTTTTTCTGTATCAAAAAGATTTAAATCGAAATAGACTTTTAAAGCATTCCTAAGCATTTTTCTTCTTTGATTGAAAGCAGATTTTACTAATTCGAGTATTGAGTAAAAATATTCTGTAGGATATTGAGTTTCGTTAAAAGTGATTTCTAACATTGAAGAAACAACTTTAGGTGGAGGATAGAAACAATTAGGTGAGATATCAAATTTCAAAGAGACCTTACCAACCAAACCCACAGCAATAGTGGTAATTCCATAGTCTTTTGTCGAAGAAACAGCAGTAATCCGTTTGGCTACTTCCTTTTGAACCATAATCAATGCTTTTGATATGCTTCCTGCCTGCTCACACAACCAAAATAATATGTCGGCTGATATATTATAGGGAATGTTTCCGATAACCGTTACCTTACCTTTTTTTGACGGATGATTTTTAATTATTTCATCAATTTTGATATTTCTAATATCATCCTGAATAAGAGTTAATAATGGATAATCTTTCCCGGGGAATTTATTTAAAAGAAGCTCGAAAGCGATATTATCTTTTTCAATAGCAAAAAGAATACACTTTTTATCTAATAGAAATTGAGTTAGAGCGCCTGTACCCGGACCAATTTCAATAACAATATCATCACTTTTGCAATCGAATGTGTTAATGATTTTACGAATAATATTGTCATCAATTAGAAAATGCTGACCAAGGGACTTTTTCGGTTTAATAGAAGAGAAAGACATAATAATTACTGATTACCGTGTTCAAGTTCTGCAAAAGCTTTTGTTAATAAAACTTGTGTTTCTTCTAAAGATTGCGAAACTACCTTAGTATCGGAAATAACAGACATAAAATTAGTATCTCCGTTCCAACGTGGAACAATATGAAAATGAATATGTCCGGGAATACCTGCTCCGGCTACCCGTCCTATGTTAGAACCAATATTATAGCCATGAGGTTTACTGATTTTACAAAGTGCTTTTGTTGATTCTTTAATAACAATCATTATTTCAGTCATTTCTTCTAAAGTAAGCCCGTCAAGTTCTGCAACGTGTCTGTACGGTGCGACCATCAGGTGCCCGCCGTTATAAGGAAATCTGTTAAGCATAACAAAACAATTCTTTCTGCGTGCTACAACGTAAAGTTCAGAATCATTTTCAGGATTTCCGGCGGCAGAACAGAAAATACATGTACTATCCCCGCATTCAGTTTCATCTTTGAAACCCTGAATATATTTAGAACGCCATGATGCCCACATTATTTCCATTTTTTTTCCTTAAAATAAGAAATAAAAAACGCCTGCATAAAAATATTTGCAGGCGTTGTAACAAAAATATATCTAAAAATTATAATGCAAATCTTATGTCAACACCTGCCTGAAGAGCATTTACTCTCCAGTCTTCTTTACTTGTTACTTTTGTTAATCCCCAATTATAATAGATTGAAGGAACAATGTACCAGCTTTTAGAAGTAATAATTTCGTACTGAAGTCCGATTTTTATCCCGAGCCTGAAGGAAGCGGCATCCTCAATAGGACCATCTTTAACGGTAATAGTTCTTTTATCATCTGAAAGCATCCAATTATTCTGTTGCCATTCCGCTATTTCCTGTGCTGTCTGAGGTCCGATAAACCTTGCATTATAAGGCTCACCTAAGAGGCTATAAGTTTGGCGAATTGTTTTTGTAATTGGAAAATCAAATGTTGGACCGGCAGTAATACCGAATGTAATACCCGGAATCGGGTTAAGTTTAAACATGACTTCACCGCAGATTAAATTATAAGTAACAGATGCGTCGTGTTTAGTGGAAGTATAAACAATGTCATTTTGGTCTGTAGTAGGATTATAAACTAATGACGGTATATGATCCTGCTCTTTCTCGAGTGTAGCAGGTAAAGTACTAAAGAGAAGTCTCGCAATAATTGAAGTGTTAGCTTTATCAGCGTCTTTACCAAGAAAATTTTCATAAGAAACGCCGACGTAAAATCCGTTGCCATCCCCATCTTTAAATGGCTTACATATGTTAATATTGTTAACGACAGTTATAAATGTTAATAAATCAACACTATGCATTGATTTGTTGTACCCTACAACGGGTCCGACATAAAACGGTTTCCTGGCGGCACCCGGATCTAAGGGGTTGGCTAAATCCTGAGCCAATGAAATTGATGTTAGGATAACAAATACCGAGAGGAACACGATAGGCAGTAAACGAATCTTCATGGTATAGACCTTTTTACTTAGTTTTTATAAATATTAAATTTTTTCTTAATTGAGAATTCTCAAAAGATAGAAAATAAATTCCATCTGCAAAATGATTAATTTCAAATATAAGTGAATGTTTACCTTTTTTCAAATATAAATTTAACGAATCTTTACATATTTTCCCAAAATTATCGAAAATTGTAATATTTATTTTATCATCAATCGGCATAAATACTTCAATTTTCAAGTAATCACCTGCAGGAACAGGAAAAATTTTTATTTCTGGAATTATTGGGTCTCCGAAGGTTATTAAACGAATCGGTAACATACAAACGTTAGAAATTTTAGCAGAAAATTCTGTTGAGTCAATTTCAAAACAATCATCGGGTTCATTTATTACTAAGATTTTGAACTCTTTTACATCGCTTAAAAGTCCCAGAAACCTAAGTTCCATCAGCCATTCGGAGGGGTCGGAAATTTTAATTTTACTCTCCCCGACCAAAGAAATTTTATTTTTTGTTTGATAAATTTTTAATGGAATCGTCATATTTTCCACTACATTTTTTATTGAAAGCGGAACAAATTGGTCTAAACAATAAAGATTTTTCATGTCCAGCTCCATGTTAAAATCAAGACTGACAGCCGAATCTACGGAATTTGGAATTTTTCCGGACAGTGTAATAATTATTGTGTCTCCCGGAATAACAGAAATATCTTCGATCTTATCAATCGTCAATTTATTTGTAATTGTTCGAACTACAAATTCGGTTTTCTTAACTAATGTATCGTTGAATATGGCTTCCACTCTTATTGTACCGGTTTCATATTTTTTTGCAAAAATAGTAATCTCGTTTTGAACAGAAGAATCGGGGTTCAAAACATAAGGAACCATCGGGTTTACAGACCATCTTGCATTCAATCCGCCGGCATCGAGATTGAGTTGCTGAAGCAATAACGGCTTGTTTCCTTTGTTCTCAAGATTGACTTTCAGATACCTAAATTGACAGGCAACGGGACTCCCCAAATCTGCAATGCTGATATCTGCATCTACAGTATCTTCTTCAATGCAGAAACCCTGAATTTTAATATAAGCTTTTTCTCTTTGATAATTCGGTGCCGCATCATTGAGAACCTCCAGTATCAGTTCATGCTGACCTAATACGGTAGGATGGAATTGTATCGGGACAGAAACTGAGCTATCAACATTCAACAAATAATTTTTGAATTGATTGTAATTAATTGTAAAAGAATTTGTATCACCGGAAAAATAATAAATTGAGTCAATAGTAAGATTCTCGTTTCCTTCCGCTTTAATGATCAGAGCATTTGAATCG
>JBAYGQ010000218.1:0-5272 GCA_041666585.1 Bacteroidota bacterium | reverse complement strand
ATTCCATATTTGTCCTTTTCGCCAAATCCATCATAGAAATAAATTAGTTTTTTACTTAGATACTTTTCTACTAAAAAATCATGATTCAAAGTAAAAATATTTATATCTTTTAATTGATAATGGTTCGTTATATCTGCCAAAACAGAGAAATAATCAATACATCCCTCTTTTTTTATTAATTTTACATGTATAATACTTTTAATAAAATTCATGGACTCCATTATTTTTGTTTTAAGATCTGCAATTGCCTCGTATGCAGATAAAGGATTAATTTTTAATAATAAATGCTCAATCAATTTATTTGATACAGGGTAATCGACATCTCTGCTTAATGCGTTGTTTAAAGTTTGGAGTATATCAAATACTTCTTCGTAATTAACAGTATAGTCGGTATTTGCTACTTTTTTATAATAATTATTTAAATCGTCGTTGATTATTTTCAAAATATCATGAATTTTAATCGGATAATCTGCGTTTGGATTTCCTTGATTAGATGATGATTTTTGACTGTATCCTTCATTATCCTTAAACCGATTATTATAATTTTCCATTATTTCATTGGTTATGTCACTTGTTGATGGCAATCCTGCAGCTAATGAAGCTCCTGAGCCAAACAAAAATGAAATATTATTCTGTTTCACATATCCCCCTTTATTAAATTTTATTTAACTAATTCAAATACCATTTGTATTTAAAATGATTTTAACTATTTTCATAATTCGTTATGCAAAAAGATACAAGGGTTAATTTTTATTAACCAAATCTATGCGTTCAATGCGAACTTTGCAAGAAAATCATTTTCCGCAGTCTTTTTTTTCTTGTTTAACTTTTAGATTTAATTTAATAAAAATTCTACTTTTTTAAATAACATTATTTTTTCACTTAATTCATTAAAAAAATCTATATTCAATAATTACTTTTTCTTTTGTGTTTTCATGTTCTCATTGCAGAGTTCAAGCAGGTTCTGGGCTAAGCAGAGTGCATTCTCATTCTGCTGAATGAAACCGGAAATTTTACCGAGAAAAATGTTTTGTTCATTATCTTTTTTGGCTCCGGTTAAAGTGTAGATTGTATCGAGCAGTAGAGGCATTGTTTTGGAATAATTCGTAATTAATTTTATCAGCTCGTCAAGTTTCATTTCTTCCAGATTATCAATATCCGTTTCGATTTTTCTGCTGAACAGGTCCAGAAAAGTAAGCAGGGTTCTTGCAACTTCGGTTTCTTTTTTGTTTTTGATTTTGGAAATATCTTCGATGCTGTGAACTATGAGAGCATGATTTTCTTTTGTATTCGATTCATTGAAATTATCAATCCGCTCCTGCCATTTCCATTTTTCCGACCAGCCCTGTAGCAGTTTGACGGGTTTCTTCAGAAGTTTTGCAAGCTCTGTGATACTGCGGTTTTCACCTGATTCGTAATAGGATTTGAATGCGGAAAAAGCAGGTGTTGTTTCCTTCGGCATTTTCTTGAGTGTTTTCATTTTCTTTCCTTTCTTTTTTTTCGTCAAATTAAGGATTCAGTCTTATGTCAGAAGGAAAGCGTTTTAAAAAGGTTTTTAAAGAATTATGAATTATGAGTTATGAATTATGAGTTGAAAAAATGAAAAGTGAAAAGTGAAAAATGGGAAGTGGATTTGCTCTTAATTCCCCCTTATCAAAGGGGGTTAGGGGGTTGTTTCTTCAGTTTGTAAAGTAAATTGATAATTACTTTTTTCTGAGTAAGAAAGAGGCTTCGAGTGCAAAATATTTTTTCATGAAAGGGAGAAATTTAAACAGATTCAGCTTAATCGGAGGTAAGCCGTATTTGAGTTTGAATACTGTTCTTATTAAATAATAATTTTCTTCGCATACTTCGTACCCAGCCGAAACAGCCGATTGGATGAAGTATTTCGGGGTGAGACGTATTTCGTGAATTCTTTCGACCTCTCCGATATTTTTGGAATTTTTCCCGAGCATTGCGTAAAATAATTTCTTAGGTAACAGATGTATGTAAGGAAAATTTCCCGCAAAACTTTCCGTTATATGCTGATGTCCGCCGAAGGCTGAATGGAAAGGCGGGAAAGTTACGTACAAAAATCCGTTTGGTTTGATTATTTTTTTGATGTTTGCTAATGCAATCTGTGCGTCGTCTAAATGCTCTATTACATCACGAAGAATAACCAAATCTGAAGCAAGTTTCCAGTCCTGTGCAGGCTCCTGATTAATTATATCATGCTCCGAAAAAACGATATTAAGATTAAGTTCTTTTGCAATTATTTCGCCGATTTTAATTCTGCCGACATCAATATCAGTTCCGAAACCCGCACCTGCACCGTCTTCGACGAAACTGCAAACAACCCCGCCTTCGCCGCATCCTATTTCGGTAACGGTATCGCCCGACTTAAATGCACCCACGGAACGAAGCTCGTTAACAAGGTACTGAGCACCTAATTCAAACTGATAATTCCAGTAATACTTGCAGGCTTCCGGTATATCTAATTTAGAGATAATATTTTTATGAGTTTTTTCCATTTGCTCGAAATTAAGAAAAAAACTATAAGGTCGGGTTAAGTATCAATTTATTTTATCAAAATATTTGCTTAATTTTGTAAGTTTATTTGAGCTTGCGAAAGTAATAAATGAAAATAGTTATTTTATCTGCCTTCTATCCGTACAGAGGTGGGATAGCACAATTCAACGGAGCCTTGTTCAGAGCTTTGGAAAAGAAGCATGAAATAAGTGCCGTTACTTTTAAAAAAATGTATCCCGATTTTTTATTCCCCGGAGCATCCCAATATGTGAATGAGACAGACATAGCCGATAAAATTTCAGCAGAAAGATTACTCAATTCAATAAATCCTTTTTCGTGGAGAGCTACTTATAAATATATTCAGAACCTGCATCCCGACTTATTACTTACAGATATATGGATGCCTTTTTTCGGTCCCTCGTTGGGATATGTCGCAGGAAAATGCAGAAAAAATAATATCGTTTCAATCGGTTTGCTGAGTAACGTAATTCCGCATGAACACAAACCCGGTGACACTATGCTCACTAATTATTATCTGAATCGCCATGACGGTTTTGTAGTACTCGCTGAATCTGTTAAACAGGATTTACTTTCGTTGAAAAGCGATGCCGTTTTTATAAAACATCCGCATCCGAATTATGAACACTTCGGCGAAAAGTTAGATAAGAACGTCGCAATGGAAAAGCTGAACATTCCAAAAAATAAAAAAGTGATTTTATTTTTCGGTTTAATACGCAAATACAAAGGTCTGGATATTCTGATTGAAGCTATGCCAGGGATGTCCGATGAATATTTTCTGCTGATAGCCGGTGAAGTTTACGGTGATGACAAGTATTACAGAGATTTAATTAAGAAAAATAATCTCGAAGACAGAACTGTTTTTATAGATAAATATCTAAATGACAACGAAGTATCTCCCTTGTTTTCGGCGGCTGATGTCTGCGTCTTACCTTACAGAAGCGCCACACAGAGCGGTATTGTGGGTATTGCGTATCATTTCGGAGTGCCGGTGATTACAACGGATGTAGGCGGTCTCCGCGAGATGGTTGAGCCTTTCGGTACTGGAATTGTTGTAGATAAACCTGATGTGAATGATATTCGCAATGCAGTGAACAGATATTTTGACTCTAATCTCAGGGATGAGTTGAGTAAAAATATAAGTAGATTCAAAGAAAAGTATTCATGGGAAAGTCTTGCTGATTCGATTGTGAATCTTGCAAGTGAAATAAAAGCTTAAGTCAATAGTCTGTTTTATTTGATATTTGACTCAAAATTATTTTTGGAACTTATCTGTCATTCCGGCTTGTCCGGAATCGGTTCCAAAAGAGAATTGGTAGAATAGACGCCCTCGTCTGTTCATTTTAAAAAATAAAAAATAATTGAAGAAGATTCCGGACAAGCCGGAATGACAGTTTCTTAAAGAAAAGAATGGTGAAAATATGAGCAGTCAACTTCACAAATTCGGATATGTGAGAATTGCGGCTGTTTCTCCCGAACTTAAAGTAGCCGATGTTGATTTTAATATCGAGCAAATTGTGTCAATAATAAAATCTGCGACTGAGAAAAAATGCCACTTTATTTTGTTTCCGGAATTGTGCATAACCGGCTATTCGTGTGCTGATTTGTTCTTTCAGGATATATTAATAACTCAGGCAAAATCATCGGTTGATGCAATTGTATCGGCAACAGCTGAATACGAAGCTACTGTAATAATTGGTATTCCTATACTTTCGGACAGCAGGCTTTATAATGTGGCAGTCGTGATTTCATGCGGAGATATTAAAGGTATTGTACCAAAAACTTTTTTATGCAATTCAAATGAATATTATGAAGAACGATGGTTCTCATCTGAATTCGAAAGAATAAGCGATTCGATAGAATGGAACGGCGAGCAGATACCTTTCGGTGCTGATTTATTATTTCATCATATCGGAAATCCTGATTTCACTTTTGGTGTAGAGTTATGCGAGGACTTGTGGAGCGTCATCCCTCCGAGCAGTGAAATGGCTTTGGCCGGTGCAACTGTTCTTCTGAATTTATCGGCAAGCTACGAGGCACTTGGAAAGTTTTTCTACCGTAAACAATTAGTTCAATCACAGTCTGCTTCGTGTATAGCGGCTTATGTCTATTCATCGGCGGGTGCGGGTGAATCCTCAACAGATCTCGTATTCCCGGGACATTGTATGGTTGCCGAAAATGGAGTAATGCTTGCAGAATCGGAGCGTTTTTCGTTTGAATCGCAAATCATTTTTGCAGATGTTGATATACAGAAACTAACAAATGACAGAATAAAAAATAATACATTTTCCAAATCCATACCTGCACGCCGGTTCAGAAGAATAGGTTTTTGCCTTCCCGATTTGAAAGATTCAACTATTAACAGAAATCTTCAGAGAATGCCTTTTGTTCCGGAAGATGAATCCAAACGTAGTGAGGTTTGCCGTGAAATATTTTCTATTCAAACAACAGGTCTTGCAAAAAGAATAAAACATCTCAATAACTGCGACCTTGTTATCGGTGTATCGGGAGGACTTGATTCTACACTTGCGTTACTTGTAGCAGTCAAAGCATTCTGTAAACTCGGATTGGATATTAAAGGAATTCATGCTTTGTCAATGCCGGGATTAGGCTCATCGGACAGAACTCAAAACAATGCAGTGCAACTTGCCAATCTTCTGGGTGTTGACCTCAGAATTATTTCAATCAAAGATGCAGTACTGAATCATTTTTCTGATATTGGTCATTCTGCCGAAAAGAAAGATAT
>JBAYGQ010000217.1:0-5291 GCA_041666585.1 Bacteroidota bacterium | reverse complement strand
GGACGATAATATCTTTTCAGAAAATTTCTGCTGTATTCGTACATTGTCGGCATAGCGGCAATGTCTTTTTCGAATCCCATAGTTGTATGCTTATAGGTATGAACATCAAAGGCGGTTTCTGCGATTTTTTCTTCAAGAAGGAAAAAAGGATTTGTTTTCGATTTGCGGTATTCGCCATAGACTGCACCGGATTCCGTCTGAAAGGCAGCTTCTTCATAGAAAAGATTCTGGAATCTGTCGCTTTCGAGTTCCATTACTTTCTCAAGGTCGGGTTTTGTAAAATTCAGATGATAACAGGTGTAATCATCAGTAGTGTATGCGTTGGCATCTGCACCCATAGTTGTTACAATACTGTCGTAAACAGAGCCGGGATATTTCTTTGTACCCCGAAACATCATGTGCTCGAAAAAGTGAGCAAATCCCGAATGACCGAGTTCGTATTCATCGCGGCTTCCGGTGCGGACAATCGTATAATATGCAACAATACCGTCGCTTGGAACTTTTATTAAATATACTTTCAGACCGTTATCAAGTGTCTCAAATTTAAATTCGTAAGGAAAAACGTTCCCCGAATGTTTCTCCTGTGATGATAATGGTTCCATAAAAATTAGCACCGCAAAAAGTAAATAAATTATTTTTTTCATTTCAAACCTTTGTTCATTTCGTTATTTCAAAAAATTAAATTGGTTTATTATATTTTGAAAATATTCTTGCTTTTTATAACTAATAAATATAAGAAAAAAAATAATATGTTATTTCATGCAACAACGTAAATACAAATATAAATTATATAAGGATTCTGTTTCATCAGACTCCTTGAAAAAAATGTTTTCAGAAAATTAAAACCTGTCTAATACTTTTTTGATAGAATTATATATTTCATCAATTTCACCAAGACCATTAATTCTATAATCTAAATTTTTTGATTTATAATAATCAATAAGCGGGAAAGTCTGGTTTTCATAAACTTTCAAACGATGCATAATCGGTTCGGGTTTATCATCATCTCGCTGGTATAGCTCTCCGCTACAGGCATCGCAAACATCTTCAATTTTAGGTGGATTGTATATCAGATGGAAAGATTTTCCGCAATTACGGCAAGTACGGCGTGCAGTTAAGCGATTTACAAGTTCTGCGTTAGGTACTTCCAGAATTAAGACTGTATCAAGTTTTTGTCCCATTTCGCTAAGAAGAATATCTAAAGCTTCTGCTTGGGGAACTGTTCTGGGAAAGCCGTCCAGGATGTATCCGTTAATCATCTCAGGTTTTTTAAGCTCAATGCGAATCATATCAATAATTATTTCGTCCGGTACAAGCGAACCGCCATCCATAAACATTTGAGCTTTTTTTCCAAGTTCTGTTCCCTGCTTTTTATTTGCACGTAACATATCACCTGTTGAAAGCTGGACAATGTTGAAATCCCTGCAAATTCGCTCTGCCTGAGTTCCTTTACCGGCTCCCGGAGGACCTAAAAAAATCAGTCTCATTATATTTTCCTCTCACTAAAAATTAAAACCTGTGGTTGAAACTAAGGCAAAATAAAATATTATTTTCTGATTACCAATAATGTTCTTCAAGTTTCAATCTTTTACCTCTTATTAATAATCATTTTTTGTCTTTACAGAAAAGGAACAGATTATTCCATATTCCTGAAATTCAGTTCCTTCCTGGACGACAAATAAAATGATTCAGCTTGTTAATACATTTATTCGAATAATTTGGAATTGATTATTTTCGTGATTACTTTGGCAAAATAATTATTTCCACTTTTTCGGATATTTAAATTCTATGTCAGATTTGAACGAAATTTATGACAAAAGGAATGGTAAGACTTCCTCCAAATACAAGAGAACTTCAAAAAGCAAATTGCTTAAACCTGAAGGGAAATTATCCGAACAGGCAATAACAGGAAAAGTTTTTTCATCGATTGGCAGAATAATAAAGGTTGAAACATCACAAAAAGGAATCAGCAAATTTTATGAATGTACTGTTGCCGGTTCATTAGTTTCACAAAACGATGATTCAACAATAGTAGCTGTCGGAGACTCTGTCCGGATTCTTCCTGAAATTTCGGAAAAAACATCGGTTAAAACAAGCGCTACAATAATCAAAGTTGAACCACGGCGCAATTGTTATGCACGTAAAGCAGCAGGGAACGTACCTTACGAACAAATTTTAGCGGCAAATATAGATAAAGTATTTATTATGATGTCTGCACTTGACCCGCCTTACAATCGCAGACTGATTGACAGAATGCTTATTTCAGCCGAATTGAACGGGATTGACGCTGTTATCGGGATTAACAAAACAGACCTAATTGACATCAAGGAAATTTTTCATGACTTTGATATTTACAAACAGCTTGGAATAAAAGTTCTTTTTTTCAGTATTTCCGAAAATAGTGGAATCGAAGAATTGGTGCAGGCAATTAAGGGTTTTGATTCGGTTCTGTGCGGACCTTCAGGAGTAGGGAAATCATCTTTGATAAATAAAATTTTGGGCACCGAAGAGCAGAGTATTCAGGAAGTTGCCGAACGAACATTTAAAGGGAAGCATACTACAAGCTTTGCTAAAACCTTTACTCTGCCTTTCGGAGGAACTGTTATTGACACACCGGGTCTTAGGGAATTTGGATTGTGGGGAATCGAAAAAGAAGAGTTGTCCCTCTATTTTCACGATTTTGATTCATTCCGAAGTAAGTGCAAATTCCCCCTTTGCTCACATACACATGAACCTGAATGCGGTATCGTTGAAGCTGTTGAATCAGAAAAGTTGGATTTTCAGAGATATGAAAGCTACATAAATATATACGGTACCCTTGAAGATTGATTTCTCAAAATTCAAGGGTAAACTTTTGTTAAATTGAAATCAAACATAGTTTTTTGATACTTTTATTGGAAAAAAGTTTTATCGCCTGCGATATGACCAAATTCTTGTAAAGTATCATTTACCGCATCCATTAAACCGAAATCCTCAGGAGTGGCATTTTTATTGACTACACGGCGCAATGCCATATAAAATGTCAATTCGCCATGAGCATGTTCATCCATTTTTTGATTGCCCTTTATTATGCCTTCTGCATAATAATTCAGTTTTTCTTCGATGAAATCTTTTAATTCCATGGGAACTCCTTTAGTAAATAAATAAAGTCAAAATATAAATGAGATATACTTAAATAGAATATAATAAAGTGTTTCCACATTTCAAAAAAATATTTTTGATTTATTCGGAAAGTTCGATTAAGTTCTAAAAAATAATTGTTCAAATCGGAAGCTAAAACCATGTTTAAAATTTTTTTCTTTTTAATTTTTTGTTCTGCTCAATTTCTTTTTGCCCAGCCCTCAGAGTATCTGAGCAGAGGCACAAAATCATACATAGTTAATTATGGTGCAATCGGCGGAAATCCTTTTCTTGCTAAGTTTGCCGCAAAAAGGTTTGTTCTGATTGACGAAAGCAGTGCTTCGGATATCAAACAGATTCATTTGAACAATCCCTCAATACCGATTCTTCATTACAAAGATGTTGTAGCATTGGGAGAATCTTTTGCAGAATACGATTCTTGTAACAAAGATGAATCTGCATTTTTACACACATGCGAACCTTCGGGATTGATAGTAATCAGAAGCGGAGAAGTTTCGGCATACTGGCTCAAAGACCGCAGATATCAGGATTTTCAGGGTTACAAAATTTATTATTCAGCCGATTCGAACGGTACATTTATTTCTAATAACATCGTTTACCCGATGAATGAAACAGTTGTTTCTTTTCCCGATTGGGCAAAGTGGTTCAGGGTTTCCACAATTTTAAAAGACGGTACAGAAGTTAATTACGGCTTCTCTGTAAAAGAGATTTCATTCAATCAATTTCCTGTTATCATACCAAAAATAATTTCAGAAACAAGAAGTAAGGATACAGTCAGAATATATGTGGAAGTCGAATCAATCGGAGATACAGAGCCGGATTCATTGATTATTTCAATCGATGAAAACAGAAACAATATTTATGATAAAAATGAAAAAATGAAGATGGTCAAGTCGAACGGTAAATGGATAGCATCTAAAATAATTATTTTAACTGCGATATCTAACGGTGGATATGAATTTATTATTAAAGCATATAAATCAAGCACGGCTTATCAGTACCCGCTTTACGGATCTTATGGAACGAACATTAACAACAGATTGAAAAATGATTACTATAATTTTTATGTTATGGATGTTGGAAACTCAACATGGAGGAAAGCCTATATCCAAGAAATTCTGAAAGTTTTTTCAAACCTTGGATACAACGGTTTGTTTGAAGATGACACTTGGTACAAGGTTAGTCCATGGGGTGTTGACGGTGCACCGATTTTTGCATATAGCGATTCGACCTGGAAAAATAATATGTTCGATTTTCTTGATATGATAAAAGAAAGCATTGCTCCCCGTCCGGCTTATTTCAACGGATTGTATGCAGGAGATGCCGCTACTCTTCTTCCTCACGCAGATGGTGGTATGACCGAAGGTTTTGCACATACTCACTGGTCAAATCATGTAACGGGTGATTATTGGAAAGAACTGTGTAATGTCGGGCTTCAGTGTCAGCATCAATACAAAAAGACATGGCTCTGTCTCGGCGGTATTCACAACAGCGATCCTGAAGCCAGGATATATGTATTAGCATCATATTTATTAGTTAGCGACAGTTTATCAATTTATGCAAATGCAAATGATTATCAGACTTTTGCACACTATCCCGAGTTCGATTTAAATCTTGGGAAACCTCTTGAAAGTGCAAATTTAAATATTAATGATTTGAAAAAAATCTATACTCCAAACGGAACAGAGTATTTTCAAAGACAGTTTGAACTCGGAACTGTTGTAGTTAATCCGAATCCTACAAAATTTATTATAATTGATAATACCGAAGGACAACGCTGTGTTTTTGTTGATACCAATTTGACTGTTGAAGGAGGGAGATTGTTCACAATAACTGCTAAGGATACAGTTTTTCCAAAACAGGCAAGGATTTATTTAAACTGGAATTCTGACGGAAACCGTCTTTGTTCTCCAAAAGTGCATTTTGCAAAAGCGACATCTGAGCTTGATTCCGAGTCTATTGAAAAAAATATTTTAGTAACATTCGAAGTTGAAATCAGCGATTCGTCCGATAATATTTTCAAATCAAACGCTAATCTTCCTCTTTATGTCATAGCTGAAACAGCTATAACAGGAGGTCCGAAGGAATTGAAATTAACCAATGACAACACACCTGCTTATCAAGAAAAAAGTACGTACAGAGGTTTTTTT
>JBAYGQ010000216.1:0-5297 GCA_041666585.1 Bacteroidota bacterium | reverse complement strand
TTTGCAACAGCCTTTTCAATAAGGAAAAATTCCATTGTATCGCGTGGGGGTTCAAGCTGACAACGCACAGTATCGGCAGGCTGGCCGTAGCGTCCGGGGAAAATATCATCACCGCCGGATAAGAGCAGTCCGTCGCAACTATCTAGCTTTTGCAGTTCTGCGGCTCTTCCCATAGGGTAAATTTCAATT
This sequence comes from Bacteroidota bacterium, assembly GCA_041666585.1. Classification (GTDB taxonomy): domain Bacteria; phylum Bacteroidota; class Ignavibacteria; order Kapaibacteriales; family UBA2268; genus JBAYGQ01. Next base: position 5,108 of record JBAYGQ010000216.1, on the reverse strand, counting down.
ATTTCGATTTTGGGATTGATAGACTTCAGCCACTTGATATATCTTTCGTTGTTTTCTGTGGCTTTGCCTTTTGTCAGACCTATTTTAAGAGTTGATTTATTTTTTGCATAAAGCGGAGTTATTACAAGAGTTGTTGCAATCAGTAATATGAACAGAACTAATGTCTGTTTCAGTGTTGCGGAGATTATTTTTTTGTGGTTCATAGTTTTAGTGTTTTAGTGAATTAAAAAGTTTGAATAATGGATTCTTCACTACGTTCAGAATGACAAGCAAGAATGTCATGCTGAACTTGTTTCAGCATCTTCCCAACGAATCAGGAGATCCTGAACCGAGTTCAGGGTGACAAGCAAGAATGTCATGCTGAACTTGTTTCAGCATCTTCCCAACGAATCAGGAGATCCTGAACCGAGTTCAGGGTGACAAGCCAGAATGTCATGCTGAACTTGTTTCAGCATCTTCCCTGCGAATCAAGAGACCCTGAACCGAGTTCAGGGTGACTGATGCATGATAAAATATAATCACAGAAATCTTTTTCTCCTTCAATGATTTTTGTGTAAACGGGCAGAACAGCTAACTGAATATTGTTCGCCTCAAATTGTTCTGATGCAAGGCTTAGTTTGACAGCATCTTTTTCAGTTGTTACAGCATAAGCCGCAGAATATTTTTTACAAACATTTATAATTTTTGAAATATCTTTTTGCGAGTAATTGTGATGGTCATTAAAACAGATTGTATCCTTGGGATTGATTCCCGCTTTGAATAGAGCGGCATTAAATCTCGCAGGATTGGCTATTCCGCAGAATGCAATGCAGTTATTATCCGCTTCACCGGGGTTGAAAGTACTTTTATCTTTCAGTGAATATACATCTCCGGTTTTGGAAATAGTTCTGATTGAAATGCAGGAATCTTTTAAATGCTTTGTTATTTGAGATGTATCGAAAACATCGGTGTAAACAACAACATCCGCTCTTTGTAGTGAAGAAAGAGGCTCGCGGAGTCTGCCCTTTGGAATCAGGAAAGGTCTTTCCGCTGTGTCTTTGTCAATCAGGACAATGTCAATATCGCGGTGTAATCTGCGGTGCTGAAAGCCGTCGTCAATAATTATGCAATCAGGTTTGAAATTTTCAAAAGCAGTTTGAGCCGCAAGATATTTTTCATTATGCACTACAACCGGCACTGCGAGCGACTTTGCAACAAGATACATTTCATCTCCTGCATTCTGATAATCGGAAAAAATCGTGTTTCCGTCGGAAATGATAAGTTCACCTTTGCTTTTTCGTTTATATCCTTTGCCGATGATAGCAGGTTTAATGCCGGAATCAAGCAGGAACTTTGCGAGCATGATAACGAAAGGAGTCTTGCCGGTACCGCCTACACTGAGGTTTCCCACACTAATAACAGGGCAAGCAACTTTTGTTAAAGCAATCTCTTCCTTGTCGAACTTCGCATTGTTGCGTTCGACAAAGTATTTGAAAACACCCGATATAAATGTTGGTAGCATAAATATAAAATTAATCAATATTCAGTCTATTTTCGCAATCATTAATGATTAAGTCAATTTCATCTCTCGTAGCTGTAGGAGCTACAGAATTTATTTCAGTAAAGTAAAGTTCAATTTTTGAAAACGGCAGAGGAAGCTGAAACTTGTCCCAGCTTTTGCCGAAAACAATTTTGAATTTAATTTTTGGATTACACAAAACTAAAGGTGTGCTGCTTCTTTGCGAAGCAACAACAGCACCTGCTTTAAATTTATGGACAGGTCCCTGCGGTCCGTCGGGAGTCATAAGAATCAGGGTCTCTGCTGATTTGCGTATGATGTCGTCGAGTACTTCTCTTCCTCCGCTTGATGAAGAGCCGCGTATAAGACGGAAGTTCCATTTGCTCAGCAGATAAGAAAGCATAGAGCCGTCCTTGCTTAAGCTGACTACGCCATAAGGTTGTTCTTTGGAAAAAAAATACCAGACGGGTAACATTAAACCATGCCAGAATGCTATGATAGCGGGTTTAGACGGTACTTTCCCTTTTATATCGTATCGCCAGGTAATCGCAAAAAATCTGAGCAGAGCAACTGCAATTTTGTATTTGATTCCGATATTCGATATGTCATCAGTTGATTTAATCATGGTTTTTTCTTTGTTCTATTAAATCAAGAATAATTTTTGCGGAGCGTGCCGATGCCCCTTTGGTTCCGAGTTTAGAGCATACGGAAACAAATTCATTCTGAATATTTTTAAAGCGAAGTTCGTCGGAAACTAAATTTAATATATCATCTGCAATCGCTTTGGGAGTAGCTGTGGACTGAATAAACTCTTTAACGATTTCTTTACCAGCCAGAATATTTGCAAGCGAGATGAATTCAAGATTTACCAATTTACTGCCCAGATAGTAGGTCAGTCCTGAAGTGCGGTAAAACATATTGAAAGGCATACCGCACATAACGGCTTCGAGATTAGAAGTTCCTGTTTTAATAATTCCGGCTTTAGCTTTATTCATCAACAATCTCGAATTTTCGAAAAGCTCACACTCGATTTTATTTTTAAGGAAATTTTCGTAGAATTCGCGTGGTATTGAGGGCGACACACCGATACCGATTTTATAATCCGGTTTCTGCTCAAGTATGCGTCCGACTACTTCCTGCATTAAGGGAATGTGCCTGATTATCTCCTGCTCTCTGCTTCCGGGCATAATAGCTATCAAATTATCCCGCTCGGAAAAAGTAAGAATGCGCTCATCGAAATCATTGGAGTCAAGCAAAGGATGCCCGACAAATTGTGTATCAATGCCGTATTTTCTGAAAAAATCTTCTTCAAATGGAAATGCAACAAGAAGCTTATCAACTGAATCGGCAAGTTTTTTTGCGCGGTTTTTGCCCCAAGCCCAAAGTTGGGGTGCTATGTAATAAGCAACGGGTACATTATTCTTTTTTGCAAAGTCGGCTAAGGGTATGTTGAAGCCCGGATAATCAACGGGGAGGAACAAATCAATCTGCTGATTTATTATTATATCCTTGCATTTATTTTGCAGATTTTTGAAGAAAAAATATTTTTTTGCAACTTCCCAGAAACCTACGACAGAGACCTCTGCAATTGGAAGAATGGATTCTAATCCTGCGGCAGTCATGAATTGTCCGCCGATGCCGATGAATTCAATATCGGGATTAATCTCCAGCAGAGCTTTCATCAGGCGTGCCGAATGAATATCTCCCGAAGGGTCTCCTGCAAGAATAAAAATTTTGGGCATAAAATTATTTCCGTTTATAAATTTATTCTGCGAATCTGTAAACAGGTTCAATTTCCACATCAGGATGCATACTGCGCGTAACCGGACAAGTTTTGATTACATTCCGCATTAAAGTAAATTCTTTTTCTGAAAGTTTGTGCGGAAATAGAAAATCAATTGACAGCTTTTTAATGCGTCTGTAAGGCACATTGGTCATCTCTTTCAGCACTGTTACTTTCATTCCGTCAATGTCAATATTATGAGTTCTGGCAAGTGTTCCCATAATCGTCGCAATGCAGGAGCCGACAGCGGAGGCGGCTAAATCGGTAGGAGAGATAAATTCTCCCTTCCCCTGATTATCAACAGGTGCATCAGTTGTAAATGTCTGACCTGTTGGTCCATGCTGAACCGTGCAATGTAAATCGCCGAGATATTCAATATTAATTTGTACCATTTTTATTCCTGTATGTTATCAATTCCACAAATTAGTATTTTTTATCGGTTCATTAAAGTCAAAAGTAAAAGGACTTAATTTAGGATTCTGATAACATTATTTTTACTTAAATTCTTTTAAGGTTTATCTAAATTATGAATTATGAGTTATGAATTATGAATTCCAAGAAATTGTTTTACCGAATTTAATTGCTTTCTTTCATCCGTGAAATCAATTAATCCGCTTAATCCGTGATTAAGAAAATTTTCAATTCATAACCCATAACTCATAATTCATAATTAATTTACAGTTATTTCGTCAGAAATCTTTTTACACAGACTAACGACGAATAAGGCATGAATTTTTTAAATCCATTAGTATTAATCGGGCTTATAGCGGCTTCAATACCTCTGATTCTGCATTTGCTTAATTTACGCAAGCTCAAAACAGTTGATTTTTCTACACTGAGATTTCTTAAAGAGCTTCAAAAGTCGCAAATACGAAAGCTTAAAATCAAACAGATTATTCTTCTGATTCTCAGAACTCTGATTGTGATTTTTGCCGTACTTGCTTTTTCGAGACCGATTATTAAAAGCAACATTGCGGGCTTGGGACAGTATGCTAAAACCAGCACAATTATTTTGATTGACAATTCACCGAGTATGGATGTATCCGATGAATCGGGTAACCGTTTTAAGCAGTCGAGAAATCTTGCTTTGTCTATTATAGATAATCTGAAGGACGGAGACGAAGCGGCAATTATTCCGATGGCATCCGCCGATAAGCCGAATCTGCTGAAGTTTACACGCAATCTGGTGCTTCTTCGCAATGAACTGAACACAATCAAAATCTCGAATACAGCGGCTAATCTGGAAAAATCGCTGAGGCTCGCGGGAAAAATAATGGATGAATCGAATAATTTAAGCAGGGAAGTTTATATTCTGACTGATGCTCAGAGAAATGTTTTTGAGAATGAAATTAAGGATTCTGTCCGCATTCTGCCTCCAAATACTTATGTTTATTTTATTCCCGTGGGCTACTCATCAAGTTCGGATATTCAGAATTTATCTATAGATTCAATCAATGTAAACAACAGGATTTTCCAGAAAGGACAGCCAGTTGAAGTAGAGTCTTATGTCCACAATCACTCTTCCAAAGAAATCAAGGGCGGAATAGTCAGTCTGTTTTTTAATGATGAAAGAGTCTCACAGAGGGCGTTTGATATTTCTGCAAATGAGACACGTGTAATTTCGCTTACGGCTTCTCCGCAGATTTACGGTACCGTTAAAGCACGGATTGAACTTGAAGAAGATGCTCTGAATTCCGATAACCGCAGGTATTTCGGATTCGAGACAGGACAGAAACCTAATGTTGCAATTTTCGGAAAAGCTGAAGTTACATCCTTTATGATGGTAGCATTCGGCTCGAAGTCATCAATTGAACAATATGCAAACAT
>JBAYGQ010000215.1:0-5304 GCA_041666585.1 Bacteroidota bacterium | reverse complement strand
TTAGAAGCAAAGAAATTCAATCCTGACGGAGTTGTTGTAATTGGTAGTGATGATATTCTTTCAGAAGATATTTTTACTGAAATATACGCAAAAACTAATGAAAAATCAATAGGCTTTTTAGATGCTTATATTTATTCTTCATTAACAAAAGAATTATATTATTTTAGTGGTTATAATAAATCGCATTTTCGATATAAAGAGCCTTGTGGCGGTGGTAGATATTTCTCTAAAAAGTTATTAAATAAGGTTGATTGGAGTTTGTGGCACTCATTAGTAGATAAAGATTCAAGTCTCGATTATCTTTGTATTTCTAACTTAAATGCTATAAATGTTAAAATTAAAGGAATAGAATTAAAGAATATGTTTATGGTTGACATCAAAAGCGAACAAAATATAACACCATTCACATCCTTTAATAATCCCGAATCTATTGTTCCTTATGGGAAAAAACATAAATTTATAGAACGTATATTAAATAATGAAACTATGAAAAAAACAGAAACTAAAAAAGTAACAACAGCAAAGGCAGTAAAAGCCGTTGAAGTTAAAAATGAACTTAAAAAAAGTGTAAAAAAAGCACCAGTTAAAAAGGTTGTTAATAAAGTTGCTGAAAAGCCTGAAAATGTTAAAATCAGAAGAATTGAAGAAGTTCACGGAAAATTAGTTGAGAAAACAAGTATTACTAAGGCAGGCATTACCACTGAAACTGAAAAAACAATACAACTCGGACAACCTATTTCACAGGGAACATCCCCAAAGCCTTGCTTAAAAATCATTTGGCGTGTTTTAAATATTGAACATGCTCAGAAAGCAATCAACTCATTAAAAGCACAAACAGACGGCAGAGTAAATGTATTGTTTGCAACAAATGACCGGAAAACAAAAGTGTTTCTTGAATCATTCAGTAAAGATATTGTTTACAAAGAAACAAATATTCCAAATGAATTGTTTAACTTAGCACTCGAATCAAAAAAACAGTATTGCGACAAAATTTGGTTATTAGATTCTGGCATGGAGTTAGGAGGTCAAAACACAATATCAATCATTAATTCAAACATGTCCTTAAAGAATGCTCACTATCCTATCTTGTTCAAAGGCAATAAGATGAATGAATCTGCTTGTTGCTTTATTTTCAACAACAAAACTGAAATCAAATACGGTGCTATGTACGGCTCTGGAACAGTTGTGTTCAATAAATTAAATGAATTGCCTCACGATAAGTTTAACGATGTAATTGCAAAATAATGAATACTGGAATTAAATGATTAAAGACTTTATTATTAATATTTTATTCAATTGCTTACTATTTCTAATTAAGGATAAATATACATTATTATATAAGTCGGAAGATTTTGTTTATGGACGTGGATATACTCAATATTTTAAAGAAAAATTTAGTCAATTAAATACTGATACAGAAACGACAATTGATAAATATTTAGACACACCAAATGGAATTAAGTTCAGAGTTTGTAAAATAAAAATTAAAACAATTAAAAATGATTAAAGACCCCACAAAAATAATGCAGCCAACAGGGAAGGAGTATATTCAGAAACTTATCGAACTGAACGAACAAAAAATGCACCTACTATTAAATAGGGTGCAAATTTTAAAGTCAGAAATTCAGATGCAAGAAAACGGAGATGTTCATATTCTAAAATGCAATGATACAAAGTTAGATTTGTGCAATTGTGAATTAGAGATAAGTGAGATTTGGAGTAAGCTACAAACCTTAAAAATGACACTCGAAAGAGCGAAGTTGTCTGATGTAAATGGAAGAAGTTAGGATAACTAATCCGGTATTAATAGTAACGGTATCTGGTAAAATTATAGTAAGCCAGAAACCTGAGTATGTTACTGTATTTTATTACAATGCTATTGATAATACATCACAGTTTGTTATTGAATTGAAACATATGGTAGAACCTGAATTAAGCACCAAAATTAAACAAATGATTTTGGTGCTTTCCCAAAGTTTTAAAATTGTGAAATACGAGCATTATAAGGATGGATTAACAGTTAGTAAACCAGCAATTAAATTTAGATTTTAGTATGAAATTAGGAGTTAGTTACAATCTTTTTGACGGAGTAGAATTACTTCGCAAAAGCATTATGTCAGTAAGGGCAAACGTTGATTATATCAATGTGGTTTTTCAGGGTATGTCGAATCATAATAAACCACTGACAAGGTTTGAGTTAAATAATGCACTTCAAATATTAAATGACCTAAAAAAGCATAAGTTAATAAATGAAATATTGCCGTATAATCCAAACTTTAATGTTCCGGCACAGCAAAATGAACTAATAAAAAGGGTAACAGGCGTTATTGATGTTAAAAAACATAAGTGTACTCATGTTATGTCAATGGATTGTGATGAGTTATACAAACCCGAACAATTAAAGGCTGTTAAAGATTATATCAATAAAAATAAAATCTTACAAACGGCTTGCCGGATGCAGACCTATTATAAAAGCATGGAATACAGATTAGTGCCACCAGAGGAATATTATGTAACATTGATTCACGATATAACAGGTGAGTATCGTATTTTTTCACCTACACAGGTAAATATATTATGCGACCCCACACGCCGGATGGTTGGAGAATATACTTGCTTTGAACGTGAGGCTATTGAAATGCACCATTTAAGCTATGTACGCAAAAACTTACGTCAGAAGTTGGAAAATTCAAGTTCATTGGTTAATTTCACACCTGAGAACATTGATTTTACTGTTGATTATTTTGATAAATGGAAATATCCACAACAGGCATTGATTTTAAGAAAAGAACTTGATTATTCTGATGTTGAAAAAATTTAAGAAATGGAACAAGCAATAAGGTTTAAGGGTAATGATTTAGGAATTGTCGAAAAGATGTTTTTGTCATGGACAGAACATGGATTTTTATTAAAGAAAGCATATTCGTATAAAAAATATTGGTTGTTTGGCGAAAAAATATTTGTTGTAGAAATGCAGGCGGGAGTAGATGCTTATCGGATTGCCATTGATGATGAGCTCGCTAAAGAGGATTATTTAGAAGTAAAAAGACTCACTGCTGAATTAAAAGAATTACAAACCTTAAATTTTATTTAATAATATGAGAAAAAACGAACTAACTCCGTTAAATTTTAAAATAAAAAATTTAACAGATTACAAGATAGATGCTATTAATTTATTTGGAAACAAGGATGATAGGGTTTCTATTGAATACGGAACGCACGTTATAAAAGAACCGCAAAATTGGAACTTATTAACATTAAAAACACTACTCTGCGGAAATATCTATAAGATTAAAAAGATTTCATTCAATGCATTTGCGGATTATCCCAAATTTGTTTCAAAGCAATTATATGCAGGAATAAAGGTTACAAATTATATCATTGACGACAATGGTAATTCTGGCAACGATTCCATCAGCAAAACTGTTTTATTAGAGAGACGAACAATAACCACATCCGATATTTCAACAAATATATTACTTTCTCTACATACTAATTTGGACACAAAAATAATTATCGAATATTTAATGCCAGAAATGGAAGTTTGGTTTTGTTTATACTGCAAACATTATAAATCTTTAATGTGATTCCGATAAGATTTTTAAAAGAAAGTGAAAACACAAACAAGCCAATAAAGGATATTGGGATATTTATTCCATACTTAAAGGAGAGGTAATTTTAAGCTCAGTATAAAATACTTAAATTTAGATAAAAAAAATGAAAGACATACCATATATTAGTGTAAGTAAACCAACGGGAAGAAGTGGTATTTGTTATGATGGCAATATGCAAAATTGTAGAGATAGTGTTCAGATGTTTGTTGTAGGAAAGAATGAATCCTTTAATGGTTTTTCTGGAACATCAGAGTTTGAAGCATTTCCATTAAGACAATTGTTTACAAGTAGGCACAATAAATTACCTTCAGAATGGGACACTGGCTACATTAAAACAAAAGACATACAAGATTATGTTTTGAAAAACAAGAGGTATGTAATTGCTACTCATTATTCAAAAAACAAAGATATTAAAAAGTGTGTATTATATTTGGGCGGTAAAGATTGTGTTTATGTTTACATATACGATAGGGGTTATGATAGTCAAAAAGACCGCTTTGGAGTATGTTTGCTATTTATAGACAAAACCAAAGTTGTAGAAAAGATGATGGATGATTTTATAAAAATAGTTATTCCTGAAAAAAAAGATAACGGGGGTTATTTAAACATACTTGTAAAAAACCAACACGGATTTGATTTGGAGCAAAAAGAAATTAACTGCCCCGAAATAGATTTTGCAATAAACTACAATGAGGATTTCACGCCAATACATAAGTTGATAACAGAAAGGCTATCAATAGATAATTCAAAAGGATTAGTTTTACTTCACGGAATTTCAGGGACAGGAAAGACAACATATATCCGTTATTTAATAAACATTCTTAAAAAGCGGATTATTTACATTCCTCCAAGTATGGCAAGCGTTATTGCTGACCCTGAATTGATAAAGTTTTTCATCACGTACTCAAATTCAATTATTATAATAGAAGACGCTGAAAATATTTTAATGAAACGAGTTGCTAACAGCACACAAGCAATTGCCAACATCCTAAACCTATCCGATGGTTTATTAAGCGACTGTGCAAATATTCAGATAGTGGCAACATTTAATACAGATATACTAAATATTGATGAAGCACTTTTGCGTAAAGGAAGGCTGATTGCTAAATATGAATTTACTCAATTGGAAGAAAGTAGAACATTGAAGTTGAGTAAAAAATTAGGCGTTAAAATTGATGGAAAACATACTTTAGCTGATATTTACAATTCTACTGATAATTCATTTACTGAAAAAAATAAAAAAGTCGGATTTTAAAATATTATTTATATATTTGTATCACTAAAAACTAATAAAAATGTTGTATTTAGATGTTTTAACAAAAGAGAAGGTTGCAGAAACCGAATTATCGGATGATGCACAGTTTAAAATTAAAGAGTATAAAAAACTTGCGGTTATGCAAAAAGCACAGCAGGCACAAAAAGCACCAAAAGAAAGTGTTTTAAAAGCAATGCAAACTACTGCTAAAAAGATGGATATGTATAACAGGGAGATTTGTGCCGAAATAGCCTCTTTTATTAATAAGAGAGATGAATCGAAGCCACCAGCACCAGTTGAGCCACCAGCACCAGTTGAGCCACCAGCACCAGTTGAGCCACCAGCACCTGTTGACCCACCAGCACCTGTTGACCCACCAGCACCTGTTGACCCACCAGCACCTGTTGACCCACCAGCACCTGTTGACCCACCAGC
>JBAYGQ010000214.1:0-5322 GCA_041666585.1 Bacteroidota bacterium | reverse complement strand
TTGTTGCCGATATGCCTTTTATGAGCTTTCAGGTTTCGTCTGAAGAAGCTTTTCGTAATGCAGGCAAAATCATGAAAGAAACAGGATGCTCTGCAATAAAACTTGAAGGCGGTAAATTAGTTGTTGATGCAATCGAACGTATGGTAGAAGCCGGAATTCCCGCAATGGGACATCTGGGGCTTACACCTCAGAGCATCAATAAATACGGAACTTACCGTGCAAGAGGTACAGACGAAAAAGAAGCCGAGCAGATTTATAATGATGCAATGCTTTTACAAAAAGCAGGAGCTTTTGCAATTGTACTGGAAAAAATACCTGCTGAATTAGGAAAAAAAATCACCGGAGACCTGAATATACCCACTATCGGTATAGGTGCGGGTCCTCATTGCGACGGACAAATTTTAGTTTATACCGATATGCTCGGTCTGACCGTAGATTTCCATCCCCGCTTTGTTCGCAGATATGCTACATTGTATGACGAAATAAAAGATGCAGTAAGTCGTTACACTATTGATGTAAGAAATTCGACTTTTCCGAGTGAAAATGAAAGCTATTGAGATAATTAATAATTAAGAATGAACAATTAAGAATTATGAATAATAAATTTAAGAAAAATATTAGAGTATTGTTATCATCAATTTTCATTGTGGGTATGATTATAATATTTACAGGTTGTGATAATAGTTTGGTAACTGATAATAACCTGATATTTCCGGATTCATTGGTAAGCTACCAACAGCACGTCTATCCCTTTATGAAAGTGAAGTGTGCTTATGTGGGATGCCACGGCGATTCTCCTCAGTATGGAGCAAGCCGTATGGACTCATATTTTGATTTATTCAGCATTGATAATCTCGGATTGATAATCGCAAACAAACCTGACCAGAGCAAACTAAATCAGGTCTTAGAAAACAAACTCCCGCATAATCCTGTCTTTCAAAGCGGATATTTAACCGAAAACCAGAAAAAAGGAATGAGGCGCTGGGTGCTTGAAGGAGCGAAGAATAATTAACAATTTTTAGACCTACTGTTTTCCACATATAATTCTTAAAAAGTCCTAATTACCCTACTACAACAAAAAAATGTCTCCTTTTCTAAATAAAATATATTAACATTGTAACGATTGCATACACAAATCGTATTTAGTTTTATGGATGCTGATGATTTTCGAAATAACCTTATTCCATATAAGAACATTATGTACCGTCTGGCTAAAAGACTTCTGAAAAATACTGAAGATGCCGAAGATGCAGTACAGGATACTTTTGCAAGGTTGTGGATTAAAAGAGAAAATTTGGATTCGGGCAGAAATCTGCAGGCTTTGACTATGATTACTCTTAAAAATATTTGTTTGGATAAACTGAAATCGGGTAATTCTAAAATATTGCCCATGATTGACGATGAAAATTTTCTTCCGGGTAAAGACAATCCTCAGAATCAGCTTGAGAAGAAAGATATTAGACATAAAATTAATTCGATTATTGAAACTATGCCCGAGCCTCAGAAAATGATAATTCACCTTCGGGATATAGAAGGTATGAGTAACGACGAGGTTTCAGAAATAGTACAGATGAATAAAAATGCTGTAAAAGTCGCTCTGTCCAGAGCAAGAAAAAAACTAAAAGAAGAATTAGTTAAACAACTTGAATATATAAATTATGAAAATTGAATTATTAATTGAAAAGTATCTCGAAGGTGAGACTTCACCGGAAGAAGAGTGCGAACTCAGAGATTTCTTTAGCAGAAAAAACATTCCAAAGGAGCTTGTGCATTTCAAAACAATGTTCAGTTTTTTTACAGAAGAAAAACTAATTGAAATCAGTCCTGAATTCAATCCTAAAATCAATTTATTAGTTGAAAAGAAAATCTTAAAAACAGATTTTAGTAATAATGGTAGATTTCTAAAATATACCGGAATCGCAGCGAGTATATTAATAGTCTTAGGAATTTCATTTTATTTATTAAATACTCAAAATGTCTCTAAAAATTCAGGTAATCAAGAACCAGTTTCAATGACTCAGGAAAGAATAATTACTAGCAGTTCAGATAAATTACTGAAAAATTCACAATCAAGCATAACTGAAAACTCAGCTTCTCCGGATGAAAATATCCTTACAAAAAAGCATAAGAAATCTTATAAGAGTTTTCCGAAATTATCAAAAGATGAAAAATTCGCTTTCAATAAAACTAAGCATGTATTCAATGTAATAACAGAACAGTTCTCAAAAATTGAGCAGAATCTAAATAAAAATAATCCTTTTGAACCGGCTATGCAATGCATAAATAAAGCAAACAGTCTTGAAAATGTAAAAAATAAACTAATACAAATTATAGGAGGTTGAAATGAAAAAGCATTTTATAATCACAGCTTTAATCGCAAGCTTCATACTACCTGCAATTTTATCGGCACAAAGTCAGGCAATAGAAAAACTCTGCGAAAAATATGATAAAATCGAAGGTTTCACTGTAGTCAGTCTGAACAAAGCAATATTCGATATGTTTGCAAAAAGAGATAGTTTATCGGAAACGGATATTATACGAAAATATCAAAAGGATATTATACGAAAATATCGAAAAAAAGATAAGTTCGAACAAATGTGTGACATGGCGAAAGGAATGGAATCCCTGAAAGTAATTTCTTGTGAGGGAGAAAAAGTACCAAAGCAGCAGTGCGATGAGTTTTACAACGATGTTCTTAACGCTATTCCAATTAACGAGTACAAAGAACTTCTTTCGGTCAAAGAAAAAGGTACCAAAATAAAAATGCTATTAAAATCAGAACCAAACGGAAACGGTGAGTTTATTATTCTCGTTCGAGAAGAAGACCAGACAACTCTTGTTGTAATAAACGGTAAAAGCGATATGCTATCAATGGACAACATACAAAATCTGATGAAAATGAAAGGAATGGGTGTCAAAGACGATTCCGACGAAAAGAAAGAATCCGGTAAAGAAAAATCAACAAAAAGCAAAGGAAAAGGAGAATAAGCAACTGTTTGTCTTTGTTTTAAGGGCTGTTCTTTAGCTAAAGAATAGCCTTAGTTTTTGTAAAACATTCATTTCCAATTCAAAATAAAACCGACGATTTATTTATTTTCCTAAAACAAATTCCTTTTGCACATTAATTTTTTTCAATAAATTTGAGTTCTGTTTAATGTGAATAAAATTTTATAATATTTTTTAATCAACGGAGGCAATATGAAAAAAGCATTAACTCTTGTATTCTCCATTTTTATTTTAACCCTCGCTTTAACATCCTGCGGCAAAAAAGGTGATGCCACCGAAATCACCGGTCTTACAGCTTATTCGGACCCCACAATTGAATTTTCTATGAAGTATCCGACCAACTGGTATTCGCAGACTGTACCCGGCACACGTTTTATCTGCTTTACCAAAAAAGAAGCAAAAGACCGATTTATTCAATACGACCCTAACGGTAATACCGGAGCTAAAATTGAAGTTCTTTTCCAGAAATTGGAAGAAGGTATAACCTTAGATACAATTATCAAAAAGACAAAACTGTTCAATCCTGAAAATTACAAAGCACCCGTAAAAGTAAAGCTCGACGGTGTTGATGCTGTAAAAATAGCCTATTCCTTTCCACTCGAAGACGGTGAATTCAACGGAGAAGCTTATTTTGCAACTAAAGACAATAAATATGCTACTACAATTATTTTTGAAGCATTCGCAGGAACAATGGAAGAATACCACAAAAAATTTGAAGAAATGATTGCCTCCGTAAAATTAGCTGTTGCACCTAAAGAAAAAGGTACCGATACTATTCAGGTTCAGGTGGAAGCTGAACCAGCATCAAAAGTTATGATGTCCAAAGGCGGAGACGGTTTTTCAATTGACATACCCGATAACTTCCGTGCTGAAGGCTCCAAGGCGGCAGGTACAATTAGTTCGCGTAATTTTATCGGTGCAAGACGGGCTGACTGCAACATTCAGGTTGATGTAATTGATGCATCGAAACAAAAAAATCTGAAAAAAATCGTAGAAGAAAACGTACCTAAATACAAAAATGCAAAACCTGTTGAAACTAAACTTGGGGGACAGCCAGCTTATGTAATGAATTACTCATTCGGTAGGAATGTAATGAGCCGTGTTTATTTCGTAATCAAAGGGGAAAGGCTCTATCGCATGACAGTAAACTGGTTCAAAGGTGAAGAAAAAGATTATTTACCTATATTTGAAAACTCAATCAAGAGTTTCAAATTCCAGTAATATTTTAAGCATAATTAGAATTAAAGCCACATTGCATTTATCGCAGTGTGGTTTTTTTATTACAAGAAATAAATATAAGAATTTATTATTATTTTTGTATTCATACTATTTGTTCATCATAGACAAGTTTACTATGCAAATCTCAGAAAAAATCATAATACTCGACTTCGGCTCACAATACACACAGCTAATTGCACGCAAGGTGCGTGAATGCGGTGTTTATGCAGAGATTTTCCCATTCAGTATTTCAAAAGAAAAGTTAATCGAACTGAATCCCAAAGGGCTTATTCTGTCCGGAGGACCGTCAAGTGTTTATGCCGAAGATGCACCTATCCCCTCTTTCGATGTTTTCGGGCTGGGCTTACCTGTGCTCGGGATATGCTACGGACTCCAGCTTCTTGCATTTACAAAAGGCGGTGAGGTTGACAGAGCCGCACGACGCGAGTTCGGTGCCGCTGAGTTAATTATTGATAAAAATGATGATTTGTTTAAAGATGTACCTTCTGAAAGCCGTGTGTGGATGAGCCACGGTGATGCTCTGACAAATCCTCCGGAAGGTTTCGGAATCATTGCACATTCAGGCAACTCCCCTATTTGTGCCGTTCGCTCTGACGATAAAACAATCTTCGGAGTGCAGTTCCATCCTGAAGTTCACCATACTGCAGAAGGCAAAAAAATACTAAATAATTTCGTCCGAAACATCTGCGGATGTACACAAACATGGAACGCACATTCTTTCATCGAAACAGCGATTAAAGATATACGCGATAAAGTCGGCTCCGATACCGTTATTCTTGCTCTCAGCGGAGGTGTAGACTCCACAGTTGCTGCTGTTCTGCTCCACAAGGCAATCGGAAAGCAACTCCACTGCATACACATTGACACAGGTCTGATGCGGGCAAACGAAAGCAAAATGATAATGGATTTATTCAAAGAATCCTTCCATATCCCTATTGAACTGATTGAAGGAAGCGATACTTTTTTATCACGTCTTGCATACATTGACGAACCTGAACGAAAGAGAAAAATAATAGGCAAGTCTTTCATAGATTTATTCGAATCTGCGGCAAAAAAACACAAAGACGCAAAGTGGCT
>JBAYGQ010000213.1:0-5337 GCA_041666585.1 Bacteroidota bacterium | reverse complement strand
TTGGGATTATTGTATCTTCTTGGTTCTTTATCTCTTCTTTGGTTATTTAAATTATTTTCTCTATTCTGACCAATATGTTTATTTGTATTATCATTCGCTGGCGTTTTTCTATCATCTTGTTCATTAGCCACTGTAATTAACTCCTATTCTATTTTCAAAAATCCTGAAAATTTAAATCTTCATAATTTTCTTTACAAGGTATTTTCCGTTATCCAAAGTTGCTCTCAGAAAGTAAACTCCTTTTTCAATATTTTGCAGGTCAATATTAACATACTTTCCGTCGGAATTTAAAAGAGCTATTTCTTTTCCTAATTGTGAATAAATCCTGCATTCAACAATATTATTTGATTTCGATTCAAGGATAAAATTATCATTGAAAGGATTAGGATATACCTTTAAAGAAAAATCATCATTTTCTTCAATTACGCTGACATCCGGATTTCTGTACCATACCCAAAGCACCAAATCCTCAATATACTTATTATAAAGTATAGTTCTTGTAGAATCCATCATATTAATATTAATTAAATCCAAATCATCCCATGGATCCATTAATCTTGCTGAGTCAACTAAAGCAGGTAATTTCCCCCACTCGATCGTAACATACTTGGCATCACCAAAATGCACGTACAACTCATATTTTACAAGATAACTTCTGATTTGTTGTATTGGTCTGAAATCTTTATAGCTCCAGCCGTCTTCTAATATTTTCGGGTCGTATATAACAAACATACTTACAAAGATATTAGGGTCAGGAGGTAGAATTCTGGGAGCACCGATTTCTCCCAGGTTATAATCCACGGAATCCGTGGCAACTGCATTTACTCCAAATATTAATTCCTGTAATTGTTGGGTATTGGTTGAAAATTTCAGTTTGGAACTCACATTGGGAGCCGCATTTAATATCGTAAACGATATAAGCAAAAGAGTAATACAGGAAATACAATACTTTTTCATAATTAACCTGACAGACCATAACTTATTATTTTTATTCATAAAACAAATGGGCAACATTATAAAATGCCGCCCATTTGAATTCATTCTATATAATCAGCAATTATTATTTTACAATGCTGATTGTCAAAACAGAAGTATGACTGCCGGCTGTGAGCTTGCAGATATATCTTCCGTTCGTTAAGTTTGCAACAGTTTCAGCGTTCAACAATGCTGTGTACTCGCCTGCAGTTCTGTAGCCGTTGAATATCTCATTAACTACATTACCCATTGCATCGTACAATTTAATACTAACCAATTCATTATTCGGTATCGTATATTTAATTGTTGAAGTAGAAACAACCGGGTTCGGATAGTTTACAAGAGTAAAATCGCTTACACCAAGATCGTTTCTTAAAACTTTTACTTTATTTGCTTTTGTGCTCTGAATTTCAATTACACCGTTTCCGCCTTTTTTGATTTCGCCAAGTTTCTGATTGGTAATTACATCAAAGAATGTGTAATTAGCATCGGCATAATCGACATTAATTGAGACGGGGTATGCAATACCTTGTAAATTCATTACTGAAGAATTCGAATTATCTACGAAGCGATTATTATCGAATCTTGCATCGAATAATTCTGCAGGAGGTGCAGGAGGCAACTCAAAAGAAGTTACATCAGCATTTACATTTGGCAACATATAGAGCGTGCCTTCATGCTGGGCATTGTCACGGACTGTAAATCTCGTAGC
Organism: Bacteroidota bacterium; assembly: GCA_041666585.1. GTDB lineage: Bacteria > Bacteroidota > Ignavibacteria > Kapaibacteriales > UBA2268 > JBAYGQ01. Next base: position 3,650 of record JBAYGQ010000213.1, on the reverse strand, counting down.
CTGCAACAAAGTATTTGATTGTTCTGTCAAGTCAACTTTGTCACCGGGGCGTTCGTTTGTATTGTACTTGGCAATCAACTTCAAATAAGCATGTCTGTCTGATTTAATCCAGTAACCTCTGGCAGGATTCATTACCGATACCTGATAATAACCGTTATTAGTATTATAACCCCAAACTCCGAACTCAAGAACAAAGTTCATATCTGGTAACGGCTCGGACGGATAGAAATCATGCTGGTCAAATGACATATCTTTAATATTGAGCGGTGTTGACAATGCACCAATTGCATTCCAACCGGGATAAATCGAAATTTTATCGGAAAATACGTCTTCTTCAGGATTGAAAATATCATTTACATCCTTAGTAATACGTTTAATAGTAACACCGATGAAACTCTTATCAACACTATCGCTGTATTTGATGAAGTATCCTACACCGGGATCTACTTCTTCTTTGAACTGATAACCGCCAACGAATGAGTAGTAGTAAGGAATATTCATGGCTTTACGGAAGTATTGGTTCCATTTAAGATGAGATAATGGTCTCAAAGGCATTGAAAGGAAGTTCCAGCCTTTTTTAATTCCATAAGTCCCATCCGGATCGAGATATTTAAATATCTTAGGTAATGTATATGTAATCTTGAATGAAGTAACATTCGGGTCGTCAATAAAGTATGAATACCTTGAGCCGCCTAAGTTTGTAGCTTCTCGCATATTAACACTCGGGAACAATGAACCGTTTGCAGTGTCGCTTAAGAACAATATAGCATCCTGAGGGAAGTCCTGAAGATCCCAATAAATTGATATCGGTGAAGGATTAGTATATTTACAAAGATATACTAATGATTCTGTTGTATCATGGATGTTCCTAATATCTCTTGAACCTGTGCCGACAACTGTATCAGCATTAATGGTATAAGGATACAAAATTACTCCGGTTTCAGGTCTTTCATCATTAGGGAAGAAATCGCCAAAACCTAGAGGAGCTTTATCTGCTCTCTCTGCTGAATCAGGTAAATACCAACGTGCTTCAAAGTTATTTGAACCTCCGAGATAATTTCCGAGTTCATGATCTGCTTTAATCTCACCAAATAAAGAGTCTGCACCGTTGGTTCCACGATGAGCTGTACCGAAAACTAATTTCTGTAATGCGGGAACCGCAGTATTATGATTTTGTACGGTTAGTCTTATACCTGCATGAGTAGTTGTATAAAGTCCATTTTCTTCGTACAATGGCGGTTCAAACGGGTCACGGAAATTAATAAATGTAACACGCATTATAACAGTATTTACATCTGCAGATTGGGAACGGAAAGTAATATGACCTACATATACTCCCGCTTGTTCTCCACCGAAACTGCCATAATGGGTCGGATCATCACTACCGTAATTCTGTATTTTTTCAGGTTTACAACGAAGTTCGATATTTACATCAGGGTCCTTGGCTGTATTTTGAATCATATTGTCTGTCCAGCAATCAACCGGTGTAGAGCAACCGAGAATTTCGTCTAACCAATTAATATATCCTTTTGTTACATCGAAATTCGCAGGAGTGACTTTGCTTGAAAGTTGAGATGTCATTCTAAATTCCAACCATGGTGCATCTGATTCTACATATATATCAGTCAATCTTGTAGTTGCTTCAGCATTCAGAATCCTGAAGGTACGAGTACCGTATGGAGGATAGATATTCTGAGTAAATGAATTAGTATTTACTTTACCTGAATCAATTGTTAAAGGATCCTGCATTACCCAATACTGGCTAGAAGCTTCTAAAATTGCAGGTTTTTGACCTAAACTTCTTTCTAATCGTTCACCAAACATAGGTAATTTTTCTGTCATTCTCAGATAAATCATACCCGGAATGATACCGTCATTCAAGAAGTTAGTAAGTTCACGATTATCCATACCTCCTACACCAGGAAAGAATGATGGACTAAGATTCGGGTAATCATTGATAACATAAGGATAATAGGATCTTTTTTCTTTAAAAGCCGGATCTTTAGTTATTACCCAATCGTTAAACATAATAGTGTCAGCAACTACAGCACCTGCCGCTGTCTTATGATAAGACGCAATATAAATTGGAGTATTACCAACAATTTTATTAAATGAAACTTTAGATTGATTCAATCTAAATCTGAAATAGAACAATACCGCAAACTGACCGTCACCGTCAACATCTTGTGCAGTATCTGTATTTGGAAGAGGTGTTTCAGATATACCGTCAATTTTGATGGCTCTTCCTCTGCCTCTTACCTGCAAAGACGGTTGAAAAGTAGTGTTGACTCCAAGTGCCTGTTCATACGTAGAATCTTGAAATTCGTGCCAGGTTATGTAAAAATCTTTACCATAAGGCTCATAATAATAATCTAAGCCGTCTAAAGCGATTTTCCTTGCACGAACTTCATTCGTATCGGGAAAAGGATGATTTTTAACAATACCAAGCGGTTTAATAGCCAAACTATCAAACAAAATTTTAAATGAAAAACTGAAAATCTTGTCCGGTATATACACATCAGACTTGCTGGTTGATTTGTAATGGAACCATTGATTTTCAATGAATACCGGTAATAAGAATTCGCGAGCCTCGTTTGGTTGAGAAACGGGAAGCCAAATTCTGCCGTCCGGATACCACTCTCTAACATAATTCTTTCTTGCTGATGTTAAACTTAATACCGGAGCCAGTGGTCTGTTAGGTGCTACTGCAAAAGCATTACCAATGTCCAGTACTAAAATACCCATTAACAACATCAAACTTAGGATTATGCGGTATCCCCGCAATTGTAATGAATACTTCTTCATGAGTACCCCCATAATAATATGAAATAAAATTAACTATTTATTAGAAAAATCTTTTTATTTTCACCAGTTTTGGTTTTTAAAATACCAAAATATATATTGTTTGTCATGTTCTGAATATCTATATTAAATTCTGATTTATTTTCTATGTCTATGTCTATCAATTTATTTCCAAGAATATTATACACTTCAAATCTTTGGTAACTTTTATCTAATTTCATTTCTATATTCTTGTTTTTTACATAATAAATTATATTTTTAACTGACTTTTCTCTATCTGTAACAGAAACTATCTTTGTGCTTTTTAGTAATACTGTGTCCTTATATAAATTTTTCACACATGCACAATCGTTTATCTGTATCGGTTCAAAATATATTTCATTTAAACTATCATTATAACTTTTTTCTTTTATTTTCAAGTTCAGTATTTCAGTATCTTTTATATTTTTCTTAAAAGTAAGCCAAATTATTTGTTTGTCTTCGTATTTGATTACTGAATCGATAACTGTACTGGTTGTATCACAAATAATATCAATTATTTCGTGAGTTGTCGTATCTTTTATTTTTACCTCCGCCTTGAGGCTATTTAAGTTTATTCCGTCCGAAGTTTCAATTTTGCAAAACACATTTGCTGTTGAGTCATTTCCAAAAGTTAAAGTATCCTTTAAAAATTTTGCAGTAAAACTTTTAGTCGGCTTTCTTACTTTTGCATTTACTGTTACATACCTTCCCGAATCATCAACTTCTTTTTTAAATTCTTCTGTAAAACTTAGATACGTCAATCGTATCTCGGCTGTATCTTCGCATTCAGGTGTAAATTTTCCGGTAAAAGCAATCAAAGGTAAGTT
>JBAYGQ010000212.1:0-5367 GCA_041666585.1 Bacteroidota bacterium | reverse complement strand
GTCAATACCGTTAAGATCTCCAGGATCTAATACCCAGACGCTGTCTATAAATTCAATTGTATGACCGTCATGGTCAGCATCTTCGCCAAGATTCTGGTACAAGTTTTTTAGTAAATCAGGATGGAACCATTCAGAACCTGTATCGCAGATTCCGATGATAATAGTATCTTTCGAGTTTTCTCCTTTATGGAAATCCCATGCTTCTTCTGCACCGATTTGCTTTAAATGCTGACACAGATTGTATAAAGAATCATTGGGAATTGCAAAAGGTTTCATAATCGGCACCGGCTCTGCATATACAACATTAGGATCTAATGCAAAAGCCCGCAGAACGTTGGCAATTCTTTGCTCCTTAGGTATGTAAACAGTATAGATAGCCGATAGGTCGGGCAATTCGGCACCGCTTGCAAGCACTCTGGCTTTAACTTTATTATTTAACACCGGACTTGTTCTGAATGCTCTTTCGATGCCCGTAACGCGGTATTTTCTGCAAATACTGTCCAGACTCTGAATACCGAAAAACACTCCTGCAGCTCCCAAAGGTTTATCTTTTGATTTACCGATTAATTTTACATCTTTTTTTACTTTAATATATAATTTATCATAATTGTAAAGGGGATTGCCCTGTTCATCGAGCTTATAGCAGTCGTGAATTGAGTGCATATCGACACCTCCGGACTGAAAAATGAAATCATCTGCTGTTACGCGGTAGATTTCATCCTGCTTTACCTGAGAATTTGATATATAAATTATTAAAAGAATGGCTGTAATAAATAGAATAAAATGCTTCACTGATTACTCCTTACTAAAATGAATGATTTGCACAAAAACAAAATATAAATGTAGGAAAAAAAACGATATGTTGTATTCGGTAATTTTTCAGATAAAACCGGAACTATAAATTTGTTGTGGATAAAGAGTTGAATAAACAATAATTATATCTTTTTCAAATACTTTTTGGGATATTCGAAAAAGCGTACTTTACCTGTTTCTTCCCCGATTAATGACCAATTGTCAACGTTAAAATCAATGCAGATAGTTCCGCATGTCGGCAGACTTCCGTAGTCATTGTCTGCAAGAAAATTTGTAAGAGTGGATAAGTCCGGGTTGTGTCCGAATAATATAATTGTATTGACAGAATCATCAATCTGATTGATTAATCCGATTATTTGTTTAGGTCCGCTGGTATAAATCAATTCATGTAATTGGATTTTTGTTATATCATAAGCTAAAGCTTCGGCGTAAAATTTTGAAGTTTGGTATGCTCGGTTTGCGGGGCTTGAAAGAATTAAATCGGGTTTCACAGACTTTTCTTTCAACAAATTACCCATAAATGGAGCATCACGTAATCCTCGTTGATTCAAAGGGCGGTCGAAATCCGAGAGATTTGCATTATCCCAACTTGATTTGGCATGACGTACTATAATTAAAGTTTTCATCTATTTATTTCTAAAAAAAAATCAAATCTGATTTATCAATATAATTAAAATATAAAAGTACAAATTATTTATGATATTTTATAAAATTAAGGAAATTTTATTTTTGTACTTGTTTATTCGGAACCGAAAAAACTTTCTTTTCTGCCTCGATTGCATCTATGATATATTGAGCTTGTTTATTCTTTTTTTGTTTATTATAAGCATTGCTCAATAATACACAAATCTGGTCTCTGTATTTTTCTCTTTCCTTTTTATCGTTTACCTGCATCCATGCTCTCTGGTCAAAATATACTTTAAGATTTTGAACTACTCTTGCAGGATACTTTGCAGAATCTTTTACCGACTTTGCTATTGCATTGCCTAATCTAGGAGCTGAATTATAAGTTCTTTTTTTAAAAGTAGTATCGGTTGTATCTTTATCTTCTTCGTATTTGTTAAAGCTTTCAATTTTTTTACGAAGTTTGGAAAGAACTTCGTGATTTGAAAAATCGTAAACTTTGTAATCAAGTTTTACCGGAGGTCTCACACGCATCCAGATATCATCGGGACTTTTGGGAAAACCTTTGGAAGCAAGTTTTGAAATAATATCTTTTGTAACATCGTAGTTCAGATTAGTATTGACAATAGCCAAACCGCCCCGGACAAAAACATCTCCGAGCAAACCTGAAGTTTTTCCGAAGTGGTTCAACATCATCTGGCGAATAAACTGTCCCTGATTATAGCTTCTTTGATAATCATCACCTCCCAAACCTTTTCGCGAACGAAGAACTTGAAGTGTTGAGCGTGGGTCTTTAAAGCCGAATAATTCTATTACGCCGAGTGCCTGAGAAAATCCGACTTCAACATAATAATGGATTTTATCAACTCCTGCGATTCTTGCGGCTTCTTTCAAGTAGGCATTTACACCGCGGTTTGCATAAACGATTGTGAGTTTGTTCTGACCTGAACTATCCGGCATCTCGGCATCTGCAGGAGTATCTCGGGGAATAGAAGTGATTTCAATTTTCCCTTGGTCAACCAAAATAGATAAAATATGGTTTGCATCTGCATGTTTGCAAGTGGCACCGAGTCTCGAATCCACACCTATAACAGCAATGTTTATTCTTCGTCCTGTATAAATTCTTTTTACCGTACTTCCGGCAGTATTGTCAATCTGATATTCTGCATTCAGGTCTTCAGGATTACTTACTCTGATTACATTTTCATTTGAATCCGCATCAATAGAAGTCGCTTTTATAAATGCAGAATCTTTTTTTCTGATAGAATCTTTCTGAAAAGCTGTCAACTCTTTATTTGCAGTTGTATCAGAATTATTTTTATTACTTGAGGAATTGTGTGAACTAAGCAAATCCGGAAAAACAACCCAAACGGATATAGTTATAATAACAGCCGAAATAAACAAAATAAGAAATAATTTCTTTTTATTATTATTTGGATTCTTTGCAATTTTATTGTTATTCATAATACTGTTAATGACGAATTATTCAAAAAATCAGAACAACAAAATTACCTTTTTTAATCCTGTTTTCCAAATATTCAGAGATTTTGGATAATGTAAAAATGGAAATGCAAGTAAAGAAAAATTTTTGCTGAAGGGTAATCTCAATAATAGAGCAAATACAAACGCATCCTGTCCCAGTTTGTAAATAGATTTTAAGAAAGAGAAAAATTATTACTTAATTACATCTTATCTGGTTGCAACATTCCGAAAATGACACCTTCTTTATCCAGAGCATAAACCATAATACCTATACCTGGAATTGTCATAACATCGGTAGCAATTGTTCCGCCGTTGCTTTTAACTTTTTCAATCATAGCTGATAAATCTGAAACTGCTACGGTGTTGACAGTTTTGTCCATCATTGGATTTACCTGATAAATTGCACCGTCTATTCCGGGTTCATCTTTTTCACCGGTTTTAATCAGCCAATATTCCATCGGTCCGTCCCATTTTGAGATTTCCCAACCGAATACATTTTTATAAAATTCGGCAGACTGTTCCGCATTTTTTGCGGGTATTTCAAAATGAACTACTCTTGACATAAGGACTCCAAAATTTTAAAAAAAATTATTTTGTTCTTTTTGCTAAAATATCTAATGCTTCATTACACTTCAATTTTGCTCTTTCTACCGTTTCTTCCGCTTCGGATAATATTTTCTTTTTGAATTCTTTGTCTTCGATACCGGGCATATTAATCAATACATTTTTGTATGCTCCCCAGATACCCGTTTCCAATGCTCTTGCACCAACTTCAACATCAGACCTTGAAGCAATGTTGCCATATTTAGCGAGCTCAACAATGCTTTCCCAAGCCGAGTTTCCGAGACGCATTGTAGTAAGCGGAACTTCTATAGCCTTTTTTAATCCGTTCTGCATAGCAGTATTCCGCGATTTTTTCTCTTCTTCTGTACCCTTAGGTAAACGCGTTGCCTCCATATAGTCATTGAAAGCGTTAGTATCTGCATCATTCATAGGTATTAATTTATAAGTCAATTCATAAAGCGGAGGAATAATTATTTTCATTTGTGGTTCAACATCCTCAAATTTCCTAACTCCGTAAGTCAGTCTTGAAACCATTGTGCATAAACCTACACCTAAAGCCGCCAGTAGTGCCGAAACAGAACCGCCTCCCGGAGCCGAAGTTCTTGCGGCAACGCTTTCAACAAAACTTCGCACACTCATATCTGCCAGCGGTTCATTGTGTTCTTCTTTTATCATATACTCAATAATTCTTTTTTCAGGAACAAACTTTGAAACTGAATTTAAACCGAGCCTGTCTGCTACGAGTTTTATTTTCTGGTCCTCTTCGAAAATAAAAAGATTCTCTTTTTCAATGTAATAATCAGCCGCAATGAGCATCGCTTCGAGAGGTATCAATCCTACCAACTCTGAACCGGCAACACCGATATTCAACTCCTTAGCCTTGCGTTTCACTTCTTCAAATGCAATGTGTGGCGGAGTAACTTTGAAGTTTGTCAGATTTATTGAAATCTGTGCCATATTGTATTCGTCAACAAACCATCCGATTGCTTTAACTTCTTTAAACAATCCCGGTTCATTATCACTTCTGCCTCCTTCGCGGATATCAAGTGCTATTCTGTGTGCTTGATTATTTGTCCCAAGTATATTTACATTATATGCTATTAGGAAAAGTCTCGCTCCTGTTACGGTTGCGCCCCATTCGGGAATAAATTTTGCGGGACCGAAATCGGGTTTCCACTCCGGTTTGATTATTCTTTCCGGAATGGCTTCGTATTCTCCCTCGCGGATTTGAGGCAGTTTTTTACGGTACTCTTTATCCTGAGCATATTCGTATAAATAAATAGGTATGCCGATTTCTTCAGCGACGCGTCTTCCGAACTCATTGGCACATTCTGCACACTCTTCCATACTGACATTGGCAACCGGAACAAAAGGACAAACATCCAATGCACCTATTCTCGGATGCTCTCCTTTTTGATGCCTCATATCAATCAATTTTCTGGCTGTCTTGGCGGAATTAATAGCACCTTCCACAATCGCTTCGGGTGAACCGACAAAAGTATAAACAGTTCTGTTTGTGGATTTTCCCGGGTCAACATCTAAAAGAGTACAACCCGGTGTTTTGCGGATTGATTCTGCAATTGCCTCAATAATTTCAGGATTTCTTCCTTCTGAAAAGTTCGGTACACATTCGACTAATTTTCTCATTTCTTTTCCTGTTTATTTTATTATAGACTTTTGTTTAAGAACAATTTAGTTTTTATAATAATAAATTTTAATTTTTTCGACACCCATCAGCCATCTGTTAGTATTTATATCCTGAGGAAAAATTATTGAGTTGTTTATAAAGAAATTTTCCATATCGTCTTGGCTAAGCTTATTTATATTCAGAAAAATTCTTTCCAATGCCGCTTTTCTGAACTCTGCATCTAAAGCATCTAAATC
>JBAYGQ010000211.1:0-5382 GCA_041666585.1 Bacteroidota bacterium | reverse complement strand
TAATAGTCTTTTTCTCGTATTCTTGGTTTCTTTATAGGCATGCAACATGCCAGAATGACGCTTGATTTCATTTTTGTTAAATGACCTGAAAATCTTTTTGACAATATTTTCAACTGAGTTCTTAGTTTTTAAAAACAAAAAGGTAATAACGAAATTATTTGATGTTTTCTTTTTTGAAAAATCAAATCCCAAATCACCGCTTTCATCTAAGAAAATGTATGCCATAGTTTATACTTTCACTTTTACCTTTCCGATTATCAGTTTCTGCAGTAATAAAAAATGATAGAATTGTTTGTGAAGTATCTATTTGATTTTATTGAAACATATCATTCACAAATCTAGCATCAATAAATCAAAACTAAAATACAAATCTAATAAAAAAAAGGTAAGAATATATTCACAAAATAAATTTTGAACCGTACAGTTCAGCGCATAGCTTCAGTGAGATTAAAAATTAATCTTTAATACAGCGAACAGAAAAACCATTATACCTCCTACCGTCAATCTCGTAAAGATTGGTGTGATGGTAGTCCAGATATCTGTTCAAAGAAATTGTTAAAGGTCTTTCCGTAGAAGACCACCAATAACCACTAAAACCAAGATCAAGGAAAAAACTATATCTGTAGCCATCAAAAGATCGCCAGCCTCCTGGAAGAGCAGTAAAACTGCTTGCATTAGTGGCTCCAATGTTAGGAATATTCCAGTGTGCTGTTCCAGCCTCTTTTAATTTGCTACCAGCTATATCTTCACCACCAAGACAATTTTCCAATTCATGCCATTCTTCATCGCTTGGAATATGCCATCCTATCGGAGCCAGTCCTCTTGGATCGTTTACAGCATACCAATTGTATAATTTGCCATATATTTTTCCATTTGCAGAATCATTGTTATAATAGCACCATGCACCTGTTGTAAGGCTTGCCCACTCAGTTTGGTCTGTAATCTGAGGAATCAAGTCTCCATTGCGATAATAATCAACATCAAGGTTTTTTTTCATCCAAACCTGAGTTCCAATGGTTACTTCGTTAGAATTGTTCGGAGTAGGATTAGTAGTATCATCTTTATTACAACTGACCAAAAAAGTAAAAACCAAAAGAAGAAAAATTCTTGTTTTCATAATTAGCTCCGATAAGTTTTATAAAGATATTTTGATTTGTAAAATTACATAGTACCGCTTAAATTTCAAAATATTTCTGAAATATCTACCAATAATTCACAAACCGTTAACAATTTCGTTAACAGTAAAAAAAAAACCTCTTGAAACATCAGTATTCAAGAGGCTTTTGCTATGTTATTGGTAGCGCATAGGGGAATCGAACCCCTGCCGCGGCCTTGAGAGGGGCGTGTCCTAACCGCTAGACGAATGCGCCCTTATGTTTTATGCACAAAAAATGCAAGTGCAAAAATAACAAAAAAATATTTATCTGCGGGAACTTCATTCAATATTTTTATTAGTTGATAATTTTTGCTAATTTTATATTCTACAATTGTTCTTCATTAATTAAGGTATTGGAATGATTATGAAACGAATGATTACTCCTGCAATTTGCATATTAATTCTTTTCCTGTGCGAATTGAATTTGTATGCTGGAAAAAATTTGGAATTCAGTAAGGAATTTGCGCTTTTCACTTCGAAAAATGCGAGCGGGTATTTCAAGCCCCTACTTACGTCTATTGAGCAAAGCCTGAATTCTAACCGTTTTACATGCGCTGATTATGAGGAAACCTGGCGGATTGGGTTAGATATTTCAGTAATGGGGATGCTCATTCCGTCTTCTCAGAATAATTACGATGCCGAGTTGCCTCAATTGTACGGTGATACTTCTGTTGCTCAAACAGGAGAACTGAGAGATGGAGTTTATTATCGGAACAAAAAAGGCTCGACACTGCAACCTACAATTTACGGGGGTGCTTCCACTCCTGTCTTCAGCGCACCGCAAAAGCAGAACGGAGTCTCCGAATTCTATAAATCTTCAGGTTTTGCGGAAGGTAATAATATTACTTTTATGCCCGGTCTTCCTGTATTGCAGTTAGTAGTGGGTATTCCTACTAGAACTGAACTGCGATTCAGATTTTTAACTTTGGGTGTTGCAGGTGAATCAATGACATATTATGCAATACTGCTGAATCAAAGATTAGACCATTGGTTCGACATTCAGAATATTCTTCATAACCACGCAATTGCTGTGAACCTTGGATTCCATTCCCTTCAGCGTGATGCAGGGATTGATGTAACTTCTTTTTCTGCAGGATTGCACGGTAGCGGAGAGATACTCGAAAATTTCAAATATTATGCGGCTTTACAGTATGAAACTATTTCCGGTTCAATCACAGCTTACAGAGAAAATTATGACGCGTCGGATGTTATAAACAGTCCTTATGAAGAGATAAGATTGCATGGAGACCAACCGTTGAAGATTAGTGTAGAAAGTTTTACAAAATTTCGTGTGCTTGGCGGATTGTCTTATAAACTCGGATTTGCTGAATTCCATGGGGATATAGCTTATGCATCCCAGCCGATTTTTACATTCGGTATTTGTTTTAATTTTGTAACATTTTAATCAGGGAGCAAAAATGAAAAAATATTATAAATATTATTTGATATTAGTTGCAGTAATTGCTCCTGTTTTTATTAGCGGGTGCTATACTGATACTATTGATAATTTAAGCGAATTTACCTTGCAGGTTCCAATAACTGTTCCAATGTTTCAACGGGGAAATTCCGATACAACTTTTTCAAATGAAAATCTGAACAAATACGCTGAATACACCAATAATAAAGAGAGAGTAAAGCGTTTGCATCTGTATCAGTCTTCTTTCTGGCTTGATTCAATCGCACCGTTTAATTCAAGTGAAGTTTTCCAGAAGATAGAATATTATTTTATTATTGACAGTGTTCAATATCTTATTGCAAGATTCAACAATCTTTCAGTATCGTCTTTTTTTAAAATTCCACAGATTTACCAGGTGCCTGATGATATAGCCGAACAGGTTTCGGCGGCTCTTCTTCAAAACGAAGTTTTTAGAACAATGTTGGTGACTACACGTACTCCCGGTAATAATACTAATTACAGCCTTATACAATCAAGTTTAGTCATGAGTTTAAGAATGGATGTCAAGCTTTGAGTTACATAAAAAATATTCAAAAAAGTTTAATCAGTGAAATAATTTCAGTTGTTTTTTTCTTATTAATAACTGTATGCTTTTTATCGGCACAGGAATTTTCATCTGATTCAACAAACAAGTATAAAAAAGATACAATCTATTACAGTTTGAAGTTCCGTGCGGGAGATACTTTGATATATAATGTAAACGCACAAGATAGTATCATTATAGATTTCGGAGTACCGCTCAAGAAAAACAGACAGGAGAAAATCAGAATTGTTTGTGATTCTGTGAATGCTTTGAATCATTTTTTTCTGTCGCAAACCATGATTTACAGTGAATCGGACGAGAAATACGGAGCGGAGGAAGTAAAGTCCAGAACAAGTAATCCATGGGTGAACAGAAAAGTTTGGTTTGAAATTGATTCTCTGGGAAACAGATACTCTTACAATGTTGATGATAGTGTTAAGGCGACGATGGCTCCCGGAGGAGCCTTTCAGCCTCATTTGTTCTTTGCATTCCAGAAGCAATCTGCCACTGTCAATCAGACATGGATTGCCCAGGCTACGGTAGATTTACCTGAAAACGGAGTGCCTGTGCCACTGCTGAGGGAATCTCTGTTATGCAGGGCTCATCAGAAAATAGATACTTTGTGTGATACCTGCAGTAGATTTGAGTATATCAAGACAGCTCAGGGAAATATAAAACTTTATACTAACGATACGATACAGGTTACATCTGTTATCAGCGGATTCGGGATATTTACTGTCAGTGAAAAAAGAAATATCCCCGTTCATTATTTCAGTACAGTTGAACAGAAATTGACAATGACTTTTCCGGATGGAAATGTCAAACCGGGGATGCACTTTCAGAATGTATATTTTACATTAGAATCATTAAAACACGCAAAAGGTAAGACAAGTTCAAGTAAACAATTACAGAAAAATAAAAAGAAGATTAGATGAAAATGATGAATTTACAAGATGGAAAAGCAAAAAAATATTTACCTTATTTAATAATATTTTTCAGCTTTGTAGTCGGAAGTATAATTTTCTTTTTTATTGCCGACTGGTTTATTATGCCATGGCTGATTCATAGCGGTAGTAGCGTTAAAGTTCCGAATGTAATAGGGAAGTCTTATTCCGATGCTGAAAAAATATTAGAATCTAATAACCTGAATTTTTCTAAATCCAGTGAGCAGTTCAATGATAAATATCCGCCGAATTTTGTGATAAATCAGACACCGAAATCAGGATTGGATGTAAAATCAGGCAGAACTATTTATTTAATTGTTAGTAAAGGACAGGAAAGTATTACTACTCCTAACCTTACAGGCAAAACACTCCGGGAAGCAAGAGTGATTCTGATTAGGAGCAATATGCAGATGGGTGACGTTTCTTATGTATTTTCAGATTCAGTCGGAACAGATACTGTAATGCATCAGAACATTTCAGCGGGACGTCCTATGCCAGCAGGCAGTCTCGTGAATGTAGTTGTCAGCAAAGGCAAGGAGAGTTCTGTTAAAGTGCCTTCTCTGATTGGGATTTCTTATAACGAAGTTCAGGGTATATTGCAGGAATCCGGCTTGGTACTCGGTTCAGTTAGCTGGGGCAAAAGTGAGACTTATGTAATGAATACCGTCATTAGTCAAAATCCTCCGCCCGGAGAATTAGTCTCAACAAAGGCAATTATTAATATTGTTGTTGCAAAGTAATTCCCATTTTCAGAAACAAAATACAATTATAAAACTACAGAAGCTAAAGCTGTCAGAGCGGCAGTTTCACTTCTTAGCCTGCGATTTCCCAGATTAATTGATATAATATTTGGAATCGATTTCAGTATTTGCAATTCAGTTTCGCTGAAGCCGCCTTCAGGTCCAATCAAAACTAAGGTAGAAATAATATTACTCTTTTTGGGGTGTTCTCCGTTTTCATCTGCTAATATTATTTTATCAAATTCTTTAGAGATTATCGTAATATCTTTTGGCTTCACAATCGGATGAATTGAGGTCAGTATTGAGCGTTTGCACTGTTTCATAGCGGCAATTGCTTTAAGTTTCAGACGCCCGGTATTAATATTTTTTCTTTGAGTAAATTCAGTTAAAAGCGGGTAAAAATCAGTAATTCCGAGTTCAATGGCTTTTTCGAGAGCGAATTCAAATCTATCTTTGTTTTCAAGAATTCCGATTGCAAGCCCTAAGCGGAAGGGAAGTTCACCTTTGTTTTGAGTAAATGTTGATGTTGAAATACTGATATGATTTTTTAAAATTTCATTTAT
>JBAYGQ010000210.1:0-5404 GCA_041666585.1 Bacteroidota bacterium | reverse complement strand
CTGCTTCCATACTTTCTATAACCGCAAAATTAAATTCTATCGGCGTATTTACTGTTGCGGGATTCGGTGTATAAGTCATAGTAACTGTCGCATCCATATTATCTGGAGCAACTGTTTTTTTATCGCATGAAGTTAAGAATATTGTGAATAGAACAACTATTGCTATTCCTACTGTTAAAAATATTGATCTTCTCATAATGTTTTCCTTATTAAATTGTAAAAAATTATTTTTATAATGCAAAATCTAAACCCAAAAACAAATTGTAAAGCTTCAGGTTGTCTGGATTTAATCTCGTTTCGGTTTTAACTTTGACATTTGCAACAATTAAAGTACTGAAATGGACAACAAATTGCTTAAAAGATTCTAATGTTTTCGGGTTTGCCTGTTCATAACGCACCAAACCGAGAAGCCAAGGATAAAACATATATTGAACTTCTCCAAAATACAAGTTATATTTTTGATTATCCATAACACCGTTAGAACCCAAAATATAACCGCCTACAATACTAAGTTTCATTAATTGTAGGTTAATATCCGCTCCGGCTCTGTAGAAATCATAATCAACCAAGGCAGGCGATATAGTTCCAATGCCCTTATATCCGAAAGCTCCGATTGTGAAAGAAGTTTCACCTAAATTATTAACGCTGTCTTCTGATACGGCACCATCATTGGCAGTGCCGTCAAATCCCAAGCCCCCGAATTTATAGGCGAATCTTCCGTAGAAATCTTTACTTGAATTATTATCTACTGCCACACTGTTACCGTTAATACATCCAAGAACATATCTCAAATTGCCATTAACGATTCCACTTAATTCAATACCTAATTGAAATTTTTCTATTCCAAACGGACCTGCTCCGTGAACATGACCTGCAACAAAGTTTCTTCCCATAGAGGGGTCGTACGTATTCAGGGCATAGGCTGATTCAGTTAATCCTCTGTGATTGGTAGCAAACGGAACAAGTTCAGGAATGAATTGACCTACTTTAACATACAATAACTTTTCAGGTAAATAATCCGATAAAACATTGTCGAACTTTACAAAGAAGTTATCAATACTACCTGCTACACCGTTTTCGAATAAATGAGCTCCGACCCAAATAGATATATCTTTTCCTAAAACACCTGCTCCATAAATCTGAAGTGCAGGCATTCCAAATTCCGAACTTGTCGCTCCTGACGTATCAGTTGCAATAGCAAAAGCAGTTCTCCCCCTTAATGATATAGGTGATGAACCCGGCATAAAATTAGGCCAAATGGCATCTGGCCACACTCTTTTGTATGCTTCGGAGCCTAATTCTACCGGTTTTTCTTTTGTTTTTTCATCGTCATCTTTAGGAAATTGATAACCGTTCATCCTGAAGGATTCTCCGAATGCATTCAATTGAGGAAATACCGTATGACAAGTAATGCAAGTTGTTTGATATTTCCTTGCAAATGCCGGTATTGCCTTAGCATTTTGAGAATCCAATAAAACTAGTACTGCACAAAACAATACTAAAAATAATTTATTTTTCATGTTTTTGTAGTTGTTATTTATAAAAATACTTACAATAATTGATACATTAAATCAATTATGATACTTCATTTCCTTCAGTTATTTACCGAATGAAATAAAAATAAACTTGTTTTTATAGAAAATTAATAGTTATGCTATTTGCAATAGCATAAATGCAGGAACAGGAACGGCATCATCCGTGGTTTCAGAAGTAAAATGAATAAACGAAATGATATTGCATATCGGTCCTTTCAGCGGAAATTGGATTTCTTTGACCGATAATTTATTGAAGTTTCTTTCGTTGGAATTGCTATTGTTGGACAAGGTTTTGAAGAGTGTCGGGAATTCTATCAATCCTTTACTATTATCAATAGATGCTGTAGCAACAGCTATTGAATAAGAAATATCTGAATTTGAACAACAAATATTTTTAAAATAATGATTATTAAAACCTTCTTTTTGGAGCTTAATATTTATTTTTTCAGATATTTCGATTTTATTATTTTTGGACTGACAGCAAGATTTTGACTTTTTATCTGCCCGTTTGGTCATTTGTGCTTCAGAACTTTCCTGCATTTTATTTTGTGTTTTTCCTTTATTACAACATGAACCATGATGTTTTTTCTCTATAATGTTCAAATCGTTATGAGGGCAACAACACTTGGAATCATCTATGTTTTTATTCGATTCCAAAAAAGATAAATAAATTGTACCTTTATGCTTGCATTTATGAACAGAAATATTCAAACCGATTGCTGAAATCGGAAAAATTACCAATAGGAGTAGAGAGATAATATATTTTTGTCTTTTATTCATTTTTCAAAAATACAAAAAAATAATATTTATATTTAAAATTTTTTTTAATCCCGGCAAAATTTGATATTAGGTTTACATTTTCTGATTAGATTTGGATTTTCTTATAAAAAATTCATTTTATATTTTGTTTTATCTAATATTTTAATTAGATTGCCCTAATATTATTCTGTTTTTTAATTTGGGATTAATTATGAAACTACTATACCAATTATTATTCATACTTTTGTTTATCTCTTTTTTCAGTATATCATCTAAAGCTGACAAAAGAAACTATGTATGGACATATCAATATCAAACTCTCAATAGAGGGTTATGGGAACTTGAATACTACAATACTTCTTCTTCCCCATTATTAAGACAAATGAAAGGAAACACTACATCAGAACATCAAATTGAACTGGAAGTCGGTATGACCGATAGATTCGATATAGGTCTTTATCAGGTATTCACACAAGAACCCGGAGCAAGTCTAAAATATGAAGAATTTAAAATAAGGGCAAGATACAGACTTTTTGAAAAGAATGAATTTTTTGTCGATCCCTTAATATATCTGGAGTATATCGGTGTTGCAGATTTTAGCAAAAGCGAAATTGAAGCCAAATTGATTCTTTCAAAATCATTTGGGAAATTCAATTTTACTTTGAATCCAATTGCTGAATTTGAATTTACTAATGCGACCAAATTTACACCGGCTTTTTCATTCGGTGCTTCTTATGCCTTTAGTGAACTATTCAGTTTAGGTTTTGAAGCAAAAGGTCAATCTTCAGGTTATTATATAGGTCCGACATTAAGCCACGGTAACGATAATATGTGGATTGCACTTTCTCCCCTTTTTGCCGTAGGTAATGTTGAAACCGGTAAACCTGAAATTCTTATTAGAATAATTACCGGATTCGGAAAATAATGCTAATACTTTAAAAACATTGTTTCCAAATTTATGACATTATTATGTAATTTTCTCTGAATAATGGATTAAGAACAGAGGAAGTTCATTAAATGATAATTTCCAAAAAACAGGAAAATAAAAAAATATCTTAGTGTCTAAAATAATTATTTGGTAAAACAAAATTATTTGAGTATTTTTCCGCTTAATATCATTTTATGTTACCTATTTTCTGCTATTAATAAAAAAATAAATTTGTAAAAATATTTTAAGGTAAAGATATGAAATTCAATAAAATTACAATTTTGCTCATCATATGTGCATTTTCGGTTTTGTTTTCATGCAGTAAAGATAATTCTCCAACCGATACAAATACTGATCCCGGTACAGACACAGCTTATGCTAATGTTACATGGACTGCTAATACAATCAAATTTGAAGCTAATGATGTAATTGAGAGCGACAGCTCTTATAACAATGTTTCATTTAGCAGTGAAAATACAAAAGCAAAAAATTTACAGGTAGGAGATATTCTTTTTATTTATGGAAAAGCGTTAAAGAAGGTTTATTCAGTTACTGAGAATAGCGGCAATATTACAGTTGAAACTGAAGATTGTACTTTAAATGAGGCTATATCCAACGGAGAAATTGTCTGGAATAAAAACTTACGTTGGACAGAAGATTTGATTCAAGGTGTAAAAATCGATTCCAAATATCCTACTATTCAAAAAATTCTGGGAAACACGGTTGAGTTCTCTTTCCCTGTCGGTAACGGAATGACCGGAAAAATAAAAATGATTCTAAATCAGGAAAGATTAGATGCGACTTGTGAAATTACAAAAGAAGTCGGAGTGGCAAAAATTCGGTATGCCTTCGAAGGTTTTGTTCAAAAAATCAGATCTGAAGGAAAAATCAAATATGAAAATCAAGAACTCAAAGAATTTAAGTATGTGAATTCCAATATCGAAGGCGAAGTTACGGTTTCATTAACTGCAACCGGTTCCAGTTCAGATTTACTCGGAGGTATTGAATTACCCTTAGTATTAATAAAAGTTCCGCTTTTGATTGGCGGTATTCCTTGTGTGTTTAATGTCAAAATGCTTTTTGTCATTAATACTGAAATGGCTTCGATTGATGCATCAGCACATATTAAAACTAAATTCAAATTTAATTCAACTACAGGTGTAAAATATGATGGTACGGATGTCGGCATTGTCGGCTCAGCAGGTCCTTATAACATGGATTTTGTAAAAGATTCATGTTGGGTAGGTAGTTCTGTAGCCGCAGGTATAAACTTTGGATTGACATTTCCTCGTTTTGAACTTGGAATATTTGGCAATATAGTTGTTCCTTATGTACATACTGCTTTTTTAATAGGGGGATCTTTCACTGCAGGAACTAAACCATGCCTGAAAGCAGATGCATCATTTATTGGTGCGGCGGGATATAATTTTAATTTCTTTGGATTACTCAAATTCAATGGTAAAAAGAACCTATGGCAGTTGGACCAGAATATTAAAAAAATAGGTCAATGCGATTAAATTTTTGAATCAAGTTACAAAGTCATTACTTTTTTACATACTCAAAACCCTTGTCTAATCTTCATAAACAAGGGTTTTGCTTTTGCAATTGTAACTTAGTAAATAATTATACAATCGGCTGAATCAAATAACGGTACTGTAATCATAAAGAAATGAAGTGATATTGCCCCGAAAACAGATACAGTAGAAAGAGAGGATTAATAAATATATTCTTAGAAATTCTTTTTTCTGAAAATTCTGAATGCGGTTAAATACGGCAGAATTGACCAAATAATCAGAATAAATAATGAGAGTATTAAACCGAAGTTATGCCCGAAGAAATTCTCGAAAACCGCTCCTGTATATCCCATCAATGCCGCTGAATCGAGTTTAAGCATAACAACAATTCGTGCCAAGTCAATCGGATTGAGAAACGAAAGAACTATCAACGGATATTCCAATGGATAGTTTTGGAAAAGTATTGCTATTAATAGTATCAATCCGTCGTAAAGGAATGAAAAGCCGAACCAAAATAAAAAAGCAATTCCCAATCCCATTGTTTTATCATCGAACTTTGAAGATATCAGTAAAGCAATTGCTGTAAACATCAATGTGAGAAGAATTCCTGATACAATTAAGGTAAGAATAATTGCATAGTTTTCCGGTGAATGCAGAAAAATGGGCAG
>JBAYGQ010000209.1:0-5413 GCA_041666585.1 Bacteroidota bacterium | reverse complement strand
GTACTTCTTGTTTGCAATTAAACTATAATTAGGTTCCATGATATTATATGTGCTAAAAGTTCCGGAAGCTAAATCAGTAACTTTCCAGGAATAAGTCAACAAACCTGTTTCCTGCGAATTATCAGTAGTAGAAATATTTTTTTGAACATATCCTGTTGCCATAGCAAACGCATATGAGAGTGAAAAATCTGCTGTAGGAGCGGTATTGATTATTTCGAAAGATTCTTCGTCATCATCACCACCCGGTTTATCTCCTCCGCCACAGTTTGCTTCGACAAGTCCGTAGAATACACCTGTGCCGGGTAATGTGAATGTTATCTGGGAAGAATTGTACGCAGTGAATATAACTGTTCCTGTTGTATCATAAATCGTATATTTGATAAAGGATGGAGTACCGTCAAAATTAGTCTGAACACTTACTAAGTTTCCACAAGCAACATTTACTATTACGGTATCAATATCCAAATCACAGCCATCCAGGTCATACAGGCTTGTATCACAAGGTGTTATACGAATGCTGTCAACTTCTAATGTGGAAAATTTTGTAGGTAATTTTACTCCCTTTTGCCAAACATTTATTTCCTGCGAATAACTGCTTGATAAAAAAGCAATAAATAGCAATAAAATAGTTAAAATTGTTTTCATTTATGCCTTATTTAATAATTGTTAAAATTTGCTGGTCAGAAAAATTATCTGATTTCACCTTAATTATATATTGTCCTGAAGGTACTTTACTGCCTTTTTGATCCGTCAGATTCCAAATAATCTGAGTTGTAGTTGAATTTAATTGATTTTTTTCCGGATTATAAATCAGATTTCCTTTCAAATCATAGACAAAAATATCAACTATTGTAGAAGCCACACTGAAAATTTCCATTCTCACCTCTGTAGAAGAAGGATTAGGAAATAATGATAACGACAGCATTTTGAGAGATTGTATCATCGGATTCTCTACATTGTTTTGAATGTCATCACAGGGATTAAATGTTATAATTACATCGTCGCAAGGATTTGTCTCTAAAATATCTTTATTAAGAGCAAAAATATATGAATTGCTATTAAGAGGACTTTTTGTTAAAAGAACAGAACCGAAACCTATTACCGGATTAGATAATAAACTATTACCTGAAGGACCCGGCTTCCAACCGCTTGATTTGATAAAAATGGCTCCCCCGGTACCCTGAGCCATGCCAATACTCGTTAGAATGAGCATAGCTAAAAATACTGTAATACTAAGTCTTCGATATCGAACCTTACACCTTTCGTATCCTTGAAAATAAATCGTACACACGATTCCGATTATCATAAAACTCCTTCCAAAAAATAATTGTGTTTTATTTATTAGTAACTTTTGTAAATTATAACGGAAAAGTAAATTGAAAAGATTAATAGAAATAAAATTAGATAAAACTAAATTTTATTTTCAATTTTCCTCATTATTATTTTAAAGAAACTTTAATCTTATATGTAAATTACAACTATTTTCATTATTATTAGGATTTTATTTCAAATAAAAAAGGAGCGTCTTGAAAATCTGATTTCAAGACGCTCATTTTGGAAAAAAATATTTAATTTTTATTGGCAGTTCAGCTTTTTCAAAAATTCTTTCGCCTGTTTATTCTCTTTATTAATCTGCAATACTTTTCTATAATATTTACATGCGTTTTCCTGGTCGCTTTGAGCTTGGAAGGAAATGCCGTAATACAGCCAGCCGTATTCGGAATCAGGTAAGGTTTCAGTCCACTTCTTTGAAGCTTTATTTAACTCGGTATATTTTTTCTGCTCGAACACCATACTACACCATTTGAAAAATGCCTGAGTTAATTCCCATTTATTCTTCTCAACATCGCCTTTGCCTTTTTCAATAACAATTTCGAATTGAATTTTGGCAGAATCTTTTATACCTAATTTCGCATAGACATCGCCCAAATACAGGTTTGAACGCAAATCATCGGGATTGACCGCCAGACTTCTCTTGAAGTAAACATAAGCTGAATCCTGCGACTCCAGCATCACAAAACCGTAGCCGATTAAATAATTGATTGTCGGGCTTAATGAATCCTGACAATTAATCATTCTCACTTTAAATACTTCTATTGCGGTCGGACCGTCCTTTTTTACGAACATAAGAAAGCGACCTACATCATAAAGAAACTTGCAGTTTGTCGGGTCTCTTTTAACTGCATTCAGATAGCATGTAATAGCGGTAGTTGTATCACCTGAATTCAGAGTAGCACTTGCATATCGTTTTACGTCTTCCAAATCCAGAGAATCCGGACTCGGGAATTTAGCAAAAACTTCTGCGGATTCTTTATACATTTTCCTGTCAAAGTAACATCGGGCTAAAAGTAATCTGGCTTTTATTTTGACTGAATCAATTTGTTCAGATACTAATCTCAACTGAGGTGCCGCAGAATCACAGGAACCAAGCTCATAAAGAGACTGTGCCAACCACCACCTGCCGAGAGAACCGTCAGGACGCAGTGATACATATTGGTACAGTGATTGAGCCGCAGGTTTGAACTGTCCGCTTAAATAGAAAATTTTGCCCTGCTCGTAGAACGCTTTAGCATTCTTCGGGTCTTTTTTTGTTACAATGTTCCACTCTTTAAGGGAACGCTCGTAATACTCCTGTCGGAGGGTTTCGTCGAATTCGCGGTTAGCCATCCAATAATAAGCTGTAGCGAGTCTTTCGCGTGCTTCAGTCAAATCTTCATTTATACTAAGAGCTTTTTCGTAGTTTTCTTTAGCTAATTCATAAACTTTCTGAGGGAAATAATAATCCCCCAATGCAACGTAAGCGTCAGCATTGGATTTATCAAGTTCAATAGCCTTGCGGATATTAAAATCAGCTTGCCGCATAGAGTCAGCCCTGATGAATGCCTGAGCCAGTTCTAAATAGCAGTTCGGGTCTTCTTTGTATCTTTTCACTGCGTCTTTTAAAATTTCTATAGCTTCGGTGTTATTTTTCTTTAAAGAAAGAACTTTGCCAATTTTTCTCATAGTTAAAGACTGATTACTCTTTATATCATCTGCTTTTCTATACATAATCAAGGCGGAATCGAGTTTTTCCAAATCAAAATAAATATCTCCGCAAAGAATCATAAATCGCTCATCTTTGGGACTTTCTTTCACAGCCATAGGAATAAAAGCGGTTGCTTCGGTAAAATCCTTATTCTTTGCCAATTCCTTAACCTTTTCTGTTGCGGTTTGGGTAAAAGCAATGTTCGAAAAAACAAAAAACATCATCAAAACTAACGTTACACGTTTCATATTTAGTCCTCTTGAATTAAAACAAAGTTTGCATAAGCCGGAACAATTCCAATTTCTTTAAAGTATCTCTGGACGGCGGCTTCCTTTGCTATAAAGGTGGCAAACCACCATGGCAGATTCCGTCGGTCTTCCAGTAAATACACGTAATGGTTAACAATGTACGGATAAAATCTTTGAACAATATTTGCCTGATGCACAACGTGCGGTTTAATATATTTTCCCGCCGAATCCATATAGCCGATTGAAAGCGGCTTGAACTTAGGATTACGGGCAATCTGAGATAAATAACCGATGCCGATAGCATCGTTGTCTAAAACAAATTGTCTTACCGAATCACCTCCGGCAAACATTTTCAGTTGTCTCTGAACCGGTTTATTTTTTGTCATTAAATTTTTAAAATTTGCATATTCAGATGATTGTACATTCGGAATTGCAATAACAGGTTCGGTTTTCAATTGTTTGAATAACGTTTTAAGTTGAATTTTGTTATTAAACAATACATCTTTTATCTGGCTTTCATTTATTGTATCGAGGGGAGATTCTATTCTGGTAAAGAAAACCAGAGCGTCTTCCGCAAATTTAAATCTCTCGTGTTTTTTAACTTTGTAAACACCCATCAATGAGTCTTCGTCGTGCAGATAATCCCTTGCAATACAAATTGCGGGAGTGCCGCCGGAAAGAAGTTTTGCCATTGCCTCCCTCGCAGAAACTACGTTTACAGTCAGTTTCACATCTTTATATACAGAATCATACATTTTGAAAACAGGCTTGAGCATTTCATATTCGGAGGCATCACAGAATACTGTAATTGTTCCTGAGTTCATTGCTTCGTATTTGCCTTTGTCTTTACCCTGCTGTTGTTTTTCTCCGTTGCAGGATACAAGAATAAAGGAAAATAGTGCGAAGATTATTGCAAATAGCAGGGTGTTATTGCCTGTTGATAAAGTGTTGAAGATGGATTCCTGCATTCGCTGTAATGACAATGATGAATTAGATTCACGCTTTCGTGGCGATGGCAGAAGAAGAATGGATTCTTCACTGCGTTCAGAATGACATGGGCTAGTTTTACTATTCGTTTTCATCTTCGTCCTCCTCTTTTTTTAATTGGATTGTTCTGGTACGAAATCTGATAATCCTGTAAAGACCGTATAGAATGAAAATAATTCCTAATGCTTTTGCAATTGTCGGGTCTGCACCGGGAGGAGTAAGCACTCCGGTTACCATTAGTACACCTATAACAATAATAAGAGTTCTTATCGAATAATTCAATATTTTTAAAAACATTTTACCCGCCAAATAATTTTTTCAAATACTTTCTATACAGAAAAGACTCCGCACATTTTGCCGGAGTCTTTGAAAATTATTTATCTCAATCTAAAAGTAATCGGAATACTAATCCAGCAGTCAATTGCAATTTTATTTTGAATAGCAGGAGTAAATTTTGCCTGCATAACCGCTCTTTGAGCTGCTTCGTTCAATAATTCATTATCGCTGTAATCTATCTTCGACTTTATTGCCTTACCGTCTCTACTGACATATACGCTAACCACTACTTTACCTTCAACCTGAATCCTTTTCGCAAGTTCAGGATATATGACGCTTCTTTGTAACTCGGACAAATCGGTATAAGGCTCTTGTTCTACCGCCTTAAATTCAACGTCATCATTTTCATTTACCAAAGGAAATTTATTCAGTACAGATTGAGTTTCTGTGTTATTCACAGCAGGGTTGTTCTCCCCTGTTCCCGGAACGCTTCTGCTAACTCCGTTTTTATCAAAGGTAGTAAATACAACGGGTTCCCCGACAATATCCGACTCGGATACAGCAATAGGTTTTCCGCTTACTTCTTTCATTCCTTCAATTACCTGACCGGGAAGTTGAGGCAAATCAATCGGTTTTTCAATAACCGGTCCCAAAGGCGGAATTATGGTAATATCTGCTTTCGGCAGAAGAACACCGATACTGGTTTCTTTTTTTAGCTGTCCCGCAACTATTATATAAAGAACGATTAGCAAAGAGATAATTGCTAAAGTCAGCAAATGTCCTTCAACCGTATTTCTTTTGATAAACCGTTTAAGTTCGCCGGTGCCTCCAATCGGAAGCGCAATTGCCGAAATTTCTCCTGACTTTTTCATGACCG
>JBAYGQ010000208.1:0-5418 GCA_041666585.1 Bacteroidota bacterium | reverse complement strand
TTTGTATCTGAGTAACAAATTTATAATATGTTTTCAATTAATCCAAATAAAAAAAATATTTGTTCACTCTCTCAAATATCCTTCATTTTATGTTTGAGACGTATTAAAGAGAAAATATTGATTATTATATAGAAAAAACTGTGCCGAAGTTTATAAAAAATTCTGAATGCTGAATTCTGAATGCTGAAGAGAAGTACAAATAATGTCTGAATCACGGATTAAAAGGATTAAAGGATTTCGCGGATTTGAGATTAGGGGTTATTTGCGTTTTATATGACAAGTGTAAAGAAGATTCCTGACAAGCAGGAATGACTGCTTCATTGTAAATGGCAATGTCTGTTTGGTTCTTTTTGATTAATCAGCAATAATCACAGGGATTTTCCGTTATTAGACAATCAAATCCGATAATATAAAATTTAATTATAGAGGTTTTTTAATGAAATCATTTTTCGCAAAATTTATTCTGTTCACTCTGTTTCTGATTGGTTTCAATTCTTTATTTGCACAGGAAAATATCGTTTTGCAGTCGGCAAAGAAAGAATTGGAGAGGGCTATGAATACACTGAAACAGGAACCGAATCCCCCCTATTTCATATCTTACGGTATTACTGAAACTACAAGTTTCAGACTGACTGCTTCATTCGGAAAGATTGAAAGCGATGTTTCTACTAAATCAAGATACCTTGATATTGATTTGCGCGTAGGCGATTACAAGTTCGACAATACACATATAATAAGAGGTTCAGGTTTTTCTTTCGGTTCAGACCGGGCGGTTACAGAGCTTCCGATTGAAGATAATGAAGATGCCCTGCGTAATGCAATCTGGTTTGCAACTGATAAAAATTTTAAAAAAGCAATTGAAACTTACCAGAAAGTAAAAACCAATATTGCGGTGAAAGTGCAGGAAGAAGACACTTCCGCAGACTTCTCTCAGACAAAATCATATAAATTTTATGATAAAATAAAAACTTTAAATGTCAATAAAAATGACTGGGAGCAAAGAATCCGTCAGATTTCCGAATATTTCAACAAAGAGGAATGGCTCTACAACGGCTTGGTCTCAATGTATGCGGAAGTCGTTACAAAATATTATATCAGTACCGACGGCTCGGAAATTGTGCAGTCACAAAGCTTTGCAAGAGTCTATCTATCAGCAAGTACAAAAGCTGACGACGGAATGAATCTGCCTCTTTATAAAAGCTATTTTGCTTTTTCTCCCGAAGAACTTCCTGATGAAGCTACAATGGAAAAAGATGTAAAAATATTGATAGCAAATCTCAAAACTCTGCGTACAGCTCCGGTAATGACTACTTTCACAGGTCCGGCGATGCTTTCGGGCGAAGCCGCAGGAGTATTTTTCCACGAAATTTTCGGACACAGAGTCGAAGGACACAGACTCAAAGATCCGAACAACAGCCAGACTTTCAAAGGTTCAATCAATACAAAAATTCTGCCTGACTTTATCAATGTAACTTTCGACCCGACTGTTACATCGGTAAAGGGCGTACCTCTGTCAGGTTGCTATCAATTTGACGATGAAGGTGTAAAATCTCAGAAAGTCGAATGTGTAGTTGACGGAGTATTTAAGAACTTCCTAATGTCCCGCTCACCGATAGAGGGATTCAGTGAATCGAACGGACACGGCAGACGTCAGGCGACCTTCAAAGCTGTTTCGCGTCAGTCCAATCTGATTGTAGAATCAGAAACTTCTGTTCCATTCGATACATTGAAAGAAGAATTGCGGCGTGAATGTAAGAAACAATCTAAAGAATACGGTTTATATTTTGTAAAAGTTCAGGGTGGTTTTACCTTTACGGGAAGAACTATTCCGAATTCATTCAATGTTAATCCTCTGCTTGTTTATAAAATCTATGCAGACGGCAAACCCGACGAGATGGTTCGGGGTGTAGATTTAATCGGTACTCCTCTTACCACATTTTCGAAAATCATTGCGGCAGGTAATGATTTCGGTGTATTCAACGGAGTATGCGGTGCCGAATCCGGCGGTGTGCCTGTTTCAGCCTGCTCACCGAGTTTATTGGTATCTTCGATTGAAGTACAGAAAAAAGCGAAGTCTCAGGCAAAACTTCCGATTCTGCCTGCACCGCAAACAATGAAAAACATTGAGTAAAACTAATTTTAAAAAAATAATTCAGAGAATAGATTATGAGAAACAAATTAATTATAGCTTTTATCTTAGCACTATTGCCGACTTTCGCATCCGCTTATACAAATGATGAAATTCTAAGGGCAATGCGTGCAGAGCTTAAACGCTCAATGAATGAACTACAGTTGGAATCGCTTAAGAAGCCGTATTACATTGAATATACATTAACGGTTACCAATAATTATAATATCCATTCTTCGCTCGGCGCAATTCAGGATTCCGAAAACCAAAGAGGAGCGACGCTTGATGTAGGTGTAAGAGTTGGAGATTATAAATTCGACAATACAAACTTTGCAGATTTTTCGCTGATGTTTTTCGGAAGCGGTGATGAAGAAGAGACCTATTCGAGCCGTTCAGTACAGATTGACGGTGATTTCAATTCCCTTCGAAGAGAATTGTGGCTTGCCACAGATGCGGCTTATAAACAGGCGGCTGAGGCTCTGACCAAAAAAGAAGCTTCTCTGAAAAACCGTATGCGTAAAGATACAACAGCCGATTTTACATATATCGCACCTGATAAAAATTATGATACCATTCCCTTTCCTGTTTTTGATATTAAGAAATTTGAAAATGTATGCAAACAGGTTTCCGCAATTTTCCTGAACTATCCTACAATTCAGACTTCAGCAGTAGGATTTGAATTTATCCCGAAAACTGTGTTTTATATAAACAGTGAAGGTCGTGAGTATGTAAAAACTCAAATGTACAGCGGATTAGAAATAGCGGCTCTTGCTCAATCGGAAGACGGGATGCAGGTTACAAACTTATATTCAGCACACGGATTCACTCCCGGTGATTTACCTGATACAGATTCTTTGACAAATGCGGCTAAAGAGCTTGCAGGAAAGGTATCTGCTTTTGTACCCGCAAAAGCTCTGGAAGAGCCTTACTCAGGTCCTGTTTTATTCGAAAAACAGGCGGCGGCTCAGATGTTTGCTCAGGTTTTTGCTCCTAATCTTGCTACTCTCAGACAACCAATAAGCGAAGGCGGAATGCAGGAAAGCGAAAGAAACTCTGCTTTTCAGACTAAAATCGGAGGAAGAGTGCTTCCTGAATTTCTATCAATCACAGACTCACCCTCGAAAAGTAAAATCGGGAATATGCCTTTGGTAGGTCATTATAAATTTGACGACGACGGTGTGCTGGCTGAGGATATAACTATAGTGGACAAGGGATACCTTAAGACTCTCGCTTCGTGCAGAGTACCTACAAAAAGAGTAAGAATGACAAACGGACACAACCGGGGCGGTGCCGCAATGTTTTCAGTTCTGGAACTCAGTGCCGATAAAAAGCATCAGAAAACGAATACTGAACTAAAGAAACAAATGCTGAAACTTTGCAAGGCAAGAGAACTGCCCTTTGGAATCATTATTAAACGCATAACAGATATAAATATGCTCTATACAACATTAATGAGGATTTCCGCAAATACTTTTCCGTTTCCAATGGGAAATGCGAAAATGCCTGTAATCGAAGCTTACAAAATTTATCCTGACGGCAGGGAAGAACTTGTCAGAGGTTGCGAAGCAAACGGTTTCACGGTTCAGTCGTTTAAGGATATTCTTAATGTGAGCAATACAAATTACATAATGAATTATCTAGCTCCTGCAGTTACTTCACCTTATATGTCAGGTGGAGAGCAGTTTATCGGCTCAACCGTTATAGTTCCCGATTTACTCTTTGAAGACGGTGAAATTCGTCCATTAGAAGGCGATTTCCCAAAACCGCCGATTTTATCTAATCCTATATCAAAAAGCAAATAAAATTCACTTAAAAAAACAAACCCACTCATCTTGATAAATGATGAGTGGGTTTTTCGTTTCGGTTATTGCTAATATTTATAAAAACAACAGAATTACTCAGTGTAAACTTTACTGAGCCTTGAACCAAGTTGTACCATTTGAAATCATTACAGCACCGGTAAGGGTAGTAATAAATCCTCCTGTGGATAAATTTGCCTGCATCCCAGACGTATTACGTATAAAAAGAATTTTACCTGCTTTAGCCGTTGGCATTGTAACTGTGAATGGAACAGTTTCTGTTCCTACAGTTATTTCGAAAACTGATACATTGTCCGGAATGGTTAGACCTGCATCTGCTCCGGGTAGTGAACTGAATGATAGCTTAATATCACCTCCGAGATCAGGTACTGAAATAGCACTACCTGTACTTGAATTAGCTGCAAACAAAGCCGGAACAGCGCTTGCACTGGCGAAAGTCGCTGAATTTGCAGTTGTCCCACCAATTGCACCCGGTGTTGACCAAGGTACGTCACCTGTCGTAATTGCTGAAGATACAAAGTTTGTTCCGTTTCCACGAAGGTAATTTCCTAAGACTGCTCCTCCTGCTAATTTATATCCGGTAGTAGCATCTACTGTTGTGAATGTTCCGGTACTAGCTGATGTAGAACCAATTGCACCCGGTGTTGACCAAGGTACATCAGTTGTAGAAATTGCTGATGATACAAAGTTTGTGCCGTCTCCACGTAGATAATTTCCTAAGACTGCTCCTCCTGCAAATTTATATCCGGTCGTTGCATCTACTGTTGTGAATGTTCCTGTACTTGCCGAAGCGGAACCAATTGCACCCGGTGTTGACCAAGGTATATCAGTTGTAGAAATTGCTGATGATACAAAGTTTGTTCCGTTTCCACGAAGGTAATTCCCTAAGACTGCTCCTCCTGCAAATTTATATCCGGTCGTTGCATCTACCGTTGTGAATGTTCCAGTACTTGCTGATGTGGAACCAATTGCACCCGGTGTTGACCAAGGTACATCAGTTGTAGAAATTGCTGATGATACAAAGTTAGTGCCGTTTCCACGAAGGTAATTGCCTAATACTGCTCCTCCTGCAAACTGATAACCTGTTAAAACATCTATTGAAGTAAAGGTTCCTGCATTTGGAGTTGTAGAACCGATTGTTCCCGGGGTTGCCCAAGGCAAGTCACTAGTCGGGATTGCTGAAGAAATGAAATTTGTTCCGTCGCCTCTAAGGTAATTGCCTAAAATTGCTCCTCCAGCCACTTTATACCCGGTAGTAGCATCTACTGTTGTGAATGTTCCGGTACTTGCCGATGCGGAACCAATTGCACCCGGTGTTGACCAAGGTACATCAGTTGTAGAAATTGCTGATGATACAAAGTTAGTGCCGTTTCCACGTAAGTAATTTCCTAAGACTGCTCCTCCTAAGAACTGATAGCCTGTTGTAACATCTACTGTTGTAAAGGTTCCGGTGTTAGGAGTTGTTGAACC
>JBAYGQ010000207.1:0-5421 GCA_041666585.1 Bacteroidota bacterium | reverse complement strand
TTGGACTAATTTCAATAGCTTTGTTGTAATCCGCAATAGCACCTTGCATATCACCTAAATCACATTTTGTGGCTCCTCGGTTGCAGTAAGCACTAGCATCCATTGGATTAATTTCAATAGCTTTGTTGTAATCCGCAATAGCACCTTGCATATCACCTAAATCAGATTTTATTGCTCCTCTGTTGTAGTATGCAATAGCATACTTTGGTCTAATTTCAATAGCTTTGTTATAATCCGCAATAGCACCTTGTTTATCTCCTAAAGCAGATTTTGCATTTCCACGGTTACAGTATGCTTCAGCAAACTTTGGATTAATTTCAATAGCATTGTTGTAATCCGCAATAGCACCTTGCTTATCACCTAAATCTGATTTTGTCACTCCTCGGTTAGTGTAAGCTTTAGCGTCCTTTGGATTAATCTCAATAACTTTGTTGTAATCTGCAATAGCTTCTTGTTTATCTCCTAATGTAGATTTTAAATTTCCACGGTTAAAGTAGGCTTCAGCATACTGTGGATTAATTTCAATAGCTTTGTTGTAATCCGCAATTGCTTCTTGATTATCACCTAAAGTAGATTTTGCATTTCCTCGGTTAAAGTAAGCTTCAGTATACTTTGGATTAATTTCAATAGCATTGTTGTAATCCGCAATAGCACCTTGTTTATTACCTAAATTAGAATTTGCTACACCTAAATAAGAAAATACAATAAATTTTGATTTCAAATAATTAATTGGGTTTAAAAAAGCACAGTTGTTGATTGAAATTTTTGAAATGTTAAAACTATCTATGAAGTGTTGCTCTGAATACTCTTCCATATTTGTTGTTTCCCAATATATTTTATTTTTCAAATCTTTCCAATATATAAAAACGTGCTCTGGTGCTATCATACTAAATAACTGTAAAGATAAATTCTCTCCTACTGTAAGGTAAGTTATACTAAAAAATTTGCAGTCCATTTTTCTTTTTATCAAAGCTTGCGAAAAAAGCTTTAATGTATCATATTCAATATTATAACTTTCAATTACCGTTCCGATTGTTGAGAGAACAGAAACAGCTTCATCATGTGTATAATTGGTTTTCATTTGTATTTTTGCTTTGCAGTCATTTACTATGCTGTCAAGAAGCAGGTATGCTGTGTTACTGACTTCAAAGCCGTTTTCTTTTTCATAATCAAGTGCCCAGTAGCCTATACCAATGCGGTTTTTCTTTTCCGTCTGTGCATTTGAAACAAGCGGGATAAAACAAATTAATAAGAATAAAACTAATACAAACTTGGCTTTTAATGCGGATTTCATCGTTTATTCCTAAAATAATGAAATATAAATGCGTGATGTTTCAGAGAAAAATATGTATTTCTTCTTATGCAAATTAAAGAAAAAACAATTGAAATGCAATATGGTTTTGGGTAGGGGAATAAAGCAGGGTTCAAAAATATATTTTTTACTTTTGCTCATTAAAAAAATTAAATAAAATTAACATTTCACTTTACAAACTTTATGAACTTTACGAACTTTATAAACTGAAGCTACAACCCCGGTTTTAGAAATTAGAAGAGAGAAAATAGAAATTAGAAAGGAAGAAGATTCCTGACAAGCAGGAATGACTGCGTATTTCAAATCAGCATTCAGCATTCAGCATTCAGCATTCAGCATTTCATCTCTTATTTACAAAACTGTTTAATCAGACTTATAGCGAGTGCGTCGCCCATGTCGCCGGATGTTTTCCAGTCTTTGCAGGCACCTTCCAGGTCTCCGCGTTTATATTTAGCACCTCCGCGGTTGCAGTATGCTTCAGCATATCCGGGATTAATTTCAATAGCTTTTGTGTAGTCATCAATAGCTCCTACAAAGTTTTCCAATTGAATTTTGGTAATCCCTCGATTGTAGTAAGCGGCGGCAAAATCGGGATTAATTTCAATCGCTTTTGAGTAGTCAGCAATAGCTTCATAATAATTTTTTAAATTGTCTTTTGCATTCCCGCGATTGTTGTAAGCTTCGGCATTTCTCGGATTGAGTGCAATCGCTTCGGTAAAATCGGCAATAGCTTCTGTATATTGTTTCATTTTATCTTTGGCAATGCCACGGTTATAGTATGCCATAGCATCTTTGGTATAAAGTTCAATGTTTTTTGAATAATCGGCAATAGCTTCAGGGTATTTTTTTAAATTTATTTTCAAATCTCCCAGATAATGATATACAATCAGCTTTGATTGAGCATAATCTATCGGATGTAAAAAAGCACCGTTGGCAATAGCTTCATTTGCGATTTTTAACGAATCGATATATAATTGTTTCGATGTTTTCCAATGATGAATGGTTTCCCAATAAATTTCGTTATTTGTATCTTTCCAGCAAATAAAAGTATGTTTTGGAGCCACCATTGTATATAATGGCAGAGACAAATTTTCTCCGACTGTGAGGTATGTTAAAGTTAGAAAAGTGCTGTTCATCTTTCTGCTTTCTAAGGCTTGTGAAAGCAGGTTCAGTGTATCATTCTGAATATTATAACTTTTGATAACCGAGCCGATTGTTGAAAGTACATTAATTGCTTCATCACTTGAATAATGAGTTTTAGGTGTGATTTTAGACTTGCAATCATTAACTATACTGTCTAAAAGCAGATAAGCGGAATTATTTACTTCAAAGCCGCTCTCTTTTTCATATTGGAGAGCCCAGTAGCAGATACCTATTTTATTTTTATTAGCGGACTGAGCGTTAGAATCAGGCGGGTTTAAACAAATTGTCAATAGTAAAACTAAGACAAAATTTGAGAGAAAAAATGGTTTCATTTCGAATCCATAAATAATGATATTTATGTAATGATGTTTAAGAGGGTAAAATATTATTATTTATACCTTGATTAAATAAACTAAATTTTGGATTTATATAGAAATCTGAAATTATTCAAGTAATTTTGTATTCTTTGATTGAACAAACGATTTGAAATTATATGAAAAGGATGATGAAATGAAAGTTCCACTTTTGGATTTAAGAAAACAGTATCAGGGGATGAAGCAGGAAATTGATGCGGCTCTGATCAGAGTTGCCGAATCGCAGATGCTGATACTCGGTGAAGAAGTAGAGAAATTGGAAAAATCGCTTGCAGAATACTGCGGCACTCAATATGCAATAGGTGTTTCCAGCGGTACCGATGCATTGCTTACAGCTCTGATGGCTATAGACATTAAACCTCATGATGAAGTAATTATGCCGACATACTCTTTCTTTGCAACAGCAGGAGTAGTGGCTCGTTTGAATGCGGTTCCCGTTTTTGTGGATAGCGACCCCGTTACTTTCAATATAGATACTAACGCAATTCGTGCAATGATAAACGCTAAAACAAAAGCTATTATCCCTGTGCACCTATACGGACAGTGTGCCGATATGAAAGAGATTCTTGCGATTGGTGAGCAGTATAATATCCCGATAATCGAAGACTGCGCCCAATCAATCGGAGCAGAGTATATGGACCGCCGTCGTGTAGGTTCAATGGGGCTGATGGGGTGTTTTTCATTCTATCCGACAAAGAATCTGGGTGCTTTCGGCGAAGGAGGTTTGGTAACAACAAATGACGAACAGCTTGCGGATAAACTTAAAAAAATGCGCAATCACGGAATGTTCCCCAAATATTGTCACGGTTTTATCGGAGGAAACTTCAGACTTGATGCGATTCAGGCGGCAGTGCTTAATGTGAAATTTCCTCATCTTGAAGGCTGGCATTCAGCACGCAGAAAAAATGCGGAGCTTTATGTGAAATTATTCAAGGAAGCCGGCTTAGCAAAGCGGACAGGGGAGACCGAATACAGTGAAAATAATAAAGTCCTGCTTCCTAAAGCAGTATATCAGGAATTCGGACATCATAATTATCACATATACAATCAGTTTATTATCCGTGTGAAAAAGCGTGATGAACTGAGGAAATTTTTAGGAGATAACGAAATCGGCACCGAGATTTATTATCCCGTTCCTTTCCATAGACAGGGTTGTTTCGAATATCTTAATAGTGACGACAGCAAGTTTCCGGTTGCGAATCAATTATCTGCTGAGACAATCGCATTGCCGATTTATCCTGAATTAGAGCCGGAGCAGATAGAATATGTAGTAAGTAAAATTGCGGATTTTTTAAAATCATAATTAAAACTCTTTTTTGAAAATTGAATTCAAATAATTAATTTGAGAATAAAAATAATAAGAAAAATTTATTTACAAATTCGGGTAATGCTATGAAGAATTTTTTATTATCAACTGTATTAATGACATTGCTTTTCTTAGTAACAACAAACAATGCTTTTACACAACCGAAGCAATTAGGTCAGGCGGGTGCAAATATCGGTTATAATCTGCCAATGGGTACTTTCGGAGATTTCTATAAAGGAGGTTTTAATTTAGGAGCAAACCTTGAATACAGACTGTTATCCAAACTTGGTGTAAGTGTTTCTTTTAATTATGCTTCTTGGAAATGGGATGATCTAGGAAGCGGTTGGTCACATGATTTAGCGGCATTTTCAACAATAGGTTTTCTTTTGGGAGGCAAATATTATATTACCGATATAAATGGAACAATTCCTTATGCTGGGATTAATCTAGGTTATTATTCTTTTACCAAGAAAAAGAATTTCAACGATCCTACTGAAACTTTTTCAAATCTTGGATTAAATGTATGTGGAGGTGCGCTAATTCCTATTGATGAAAAATTATCCGTAAATGCATTTGTGGACTATACCAATATATTTACTAAATCTTACAGTACGAATTACCTTGGTATTCACGCAGGAATAGTATTTAAATTCAATATGAGTGAAGACGAAGAAGAATAAGCTTTACTTCGTTTTTTTCTTGAATCTATCTGATTTTTAGTTAGTCACGATTGTAGAATTATAGAGCAGAAGCATAGAAAAGCCTGACTATATGTTTTTTTAACAGCGGAAAAATGATTATTTTTGTTTTCCCGGAAAGGTGCAGGAGCGGTTTAACTGGCACGCCTGGAAAGCGTGTGTACCGCAAGGTACCGTGGGTTCGAATCCCACCCTTTCCGCAATCGAAAATATAAGTCATTATAAATCAAACATAAAACGCATTCAATCGAATGCGTTTTATGTTTTTAAAATGTGTTTTTTAAGAATTATTGAACTTTATATCTAATCGCCTTTTTCTCTGTCCCTTGGAATGGGAATACCCCGAGACCTCCTACATCAAAATTGGAGTGGTCAAAGGTTGTAATCAATAATCCTGCTTTTTTATCAAACCATAAGTGAGCTATAACAGAAAATTGTTTTTCACCGGTCACCATGGTTATAGTACCTGTGAAATTAAATGTTAAAATAAATTCCTGAAGGGTCAGGGAATTAGAATTTATAGTCACAGCTTTTGTTGTACCTTTAGCGGCTTTTAAAGAAAATGTTCCGTTTATTGTTATTCCTAAC
>JBAYGQ010000206.1:0-5441 GCA_041666585.1 Bacteroidota bacterium | reverse complement strand
ATGCTCTAATCTCCATTTTGAAGCACTAAGATGCAAATCGCCCTGAGCATGCAGAATCATCTGACGCAGTTCCTGAGAATGCTCTACAACGAGTGAAGGGTCTTCGTTATGCAGGTTGTTGCATCCTATACCGACCTTTTCCTCATCGCCTTTAGTTTTGGGGACAATTGCCGTTCTTACGCGCGGTCTTGGATACTGAATAGGAGGAACAGTGAAATCTTTTCCTTTTTCGTGAAGTGTATCGTTAATACCTGTGATTTTCAATTTGACGGTTGCACCGATGTCGCCCGCAACTAAATGGGGAACTTCAACACGTTTCTTACCGTTAATAAGAAAAACCTGATTGAATCTTTCGCCGCTATTTTTCTGCTCATTGACAAGGTCAACTCCTGCGCTGATTTTGCCTGAGTAAACACGGAAAAATGTTAAGTCACCGAGATGTGCTTCGGATAATAATTTATAAACAAAAAGAACCGTAGGACCATTCGGATTGCATGCTAATTCTTTGCCTTCCACAGTTTTTAGGGGAGGCATATCCGCAGGCGACGGCAGAAATTCTACAATTACATCAAGCAAACGGGAAATCCCTGTTCCGTTCTTTCCCGAAACGCAGAAAATCGGGAACAACTGGCGGGATACAATAGCGCTCTTCAAACCGTTTTTAAATTCTTCGTCACTCAGTTCGCCGTTTTCAAAATATTTATTCATTAAGTCTTCATTGATAGCAGCAATGTTTTCGACAAGGGAATTTCTCAGGTCTTCAGCAGTCGCTTTTTCTGATTCGGGTATTTCTTTTTCAACTGCGGCACCGCCTCCGGCAGGAAATTCGAGAAGTTTCATTGAGAGCAAATCAACATAAGAATTGAAGCCCAGACCTAAGTGAATCGGATACTGCATTACAGTTGCCGAGCCGGAAAAAACGTGTTTTATATCGTCAACATTTTCCTGAAATTTAGCTTGTTCGACATCAAGTTTATTTAGGATAAAAGCGACGGGAGAATTGTATTTTTGGGCATTTTCCCAGGCATTTTCAGTACCTACTTCTATGCCGTTCTGAGCGTTCATCGGAATCATAATAATATCTGCAACCCTTGCAGAGGCGCATAATTCCCCGATATAGTCATCATATCCGGGTGCATCGAGCATATTTATTTTACAATCCTTCCACTCTGTGAACATAGTTGTAGATAAAATGGAACAATTGCGTTCGTGTTCTATTTCATTAAAATCTGAAACTGTGTTGTGTTCTTCCAGGCTACCGCGTCTGTTAATCGAACCGGATTCGAATAGGATAGATTCAGCAAGTAAGGTCTTCCCACTATTAGCATGCCCCAATAGAGCGATATTCCTGATGTTCTGAGGCTCATAAACTTTCATACAAAAAACTCCAAATTTATAATTGTTAATCTGTTATAATTTTCGAAAACCAAAGATATGCAATTTATTAAAAAATAGTAAGATAAGGAAAATATTTTTCGTAAGAGGTGAATATACCTTAGAATAATTAAAAAAAAATTCCCTAAAGTAAGAGGATTTAATTATTTTATTTATGATTTCAGAAATTTTATTAAAGTACCTTTTGCATTTTTGACAGTACTTCTACTATATCTGCTTTAACGTGTATAAAATCATCTACACCGGCAATTTTAAATTCATCGATTTTATCCTTCAGGTATCCTGCAAGGATAATGTATGAAGATGGATTCTGTTGTTTTATTGATTGAACAAGTGGAGAGACAATTTCTGAATATTTATCATCGGTGGAACAGATAACTATAAATTTTTCATTTGATTTCATAAAAGCACTAACCGCATCTTCATAATTATTGAAACTATTATCTGAGAGCGGTACGAATCCACCGACACTGAAGAAATCACTTACGAAATCGACACGGGCTTTAACTTTTGATACTTGACCGATTTTCGCAAAGAAAAATGTCGGGAAATGTTTGTTTTTCTTTTTATAATTATCAGCAAATTCTCTTAGTTCTTCAAAAGGTTTTCCAGCATCGAAACAATCCAGAGCCTTGCTGATTGTAACTGGTGAACTTTTTTCTATGTTCGAGATTTCAGAAACAGTCGCACCTTCTTTTGCCAAAGAAATCGCTTTTACGAAGTTATCACTTTTTAGAATATTTGATAATGATTCGTTTTCAAAAGAAACATTTCTGTTTTTAAGATATTTCTCGTAATCAACAGCTACTGTGGATTTAGGTAAGTTTGTCTTTTCTATCGGCTTTTCATTTAAATTGGCAAATTTGTTTGCACCTAATAAAGTATCTTTTCTTATTGCATAATTTCTTTGTCTATTTATTTTTACAGCTTCAATTTGATTAGCAACAAAGCCGTTTTCAATAGCTTTGAGGAAGCCTCCCATTTCTTCGATTTCTTTGAACAGATTCCATCCCATACGAGCGAGATTATCAGTAAGATACTCTACATACCAAGTGCCTCCTGCGGGGTCAATTGTTTCGAAAAAGTTACATTCATTTTTTAGAACTTCAGCTATGTTACGGGTAATACGCCTTGAGAAATTATCCGGTAAACCGAAATGTTCATCAAAGAAACGAATATTCATGGAATCTGCTCCACCGAGAATTGCGGCTGTTGTTTCTCCGGTATTTCTAAGAATATTTACATAGGGGTCAAGCTTTGATTTATTCCATTTGCAGGTGCTAGTGTGCAGTTTTACTTTTTGCGATTCTTCATTACAATTGAAAGCTTTGACTGCTTTTGCCCATAAAACCCTAACTGCTCTTAGTTTCGCAATTTCCATGAAAAAATCTGGACCAACCGCCAAGTTTACAAAAGTATTTTGTGCGATTTCATCAATCGAGTGTCCCCTTTTGATTAATTCTTTGAAATAAGTAACTGTTTCAGCAAGGAAAAATCCGAGTTCCTGAACTGCATTTGCACCTGCATTATTGTAAGTATCGGCTTTAATTGCAAAAGCATTTAACTTCGGATAGAATTTTTTAGTATGATTTAATAGTGTAGATATTTCGTTAAGTGCAATATCCATACTTACAGGATAGGAACCTTTTGTAAGCAATTCAGCAAATGGATCAAAGCAGAAACCGCCTTTAATTATTATCTTTTCAATTTTGTTTTTGTCCAGAAAAGCAAAAAAAACTGATGCTAATTGAATATTATCATTTCCAATATCTAAAAATATTTCATTTTTATCGAAAGAAAAGTTTTTCAAGATTTGTCCAAAATTTTCAGAACAAAATATGGGTACTGAAAAATCACTATTACCTTCTGAAGGATATTTGTTTATCTTCAAAATAACTGAATCCAAGCCCATTTTGCAATCATTTCCAATTGCTTCCTGCAGGAAATCATAATTTGAATAGGAATAAGTTTGCGCTACTTTTAGTTTGTCAGCAGTAGTGAAAGAATTTGTTCCGCGCAGAAAAGGATAGAAGCCCGGGTAAGAATCAACTTTTTTCTTAAAATCTTTAATATCTTCGGAAGTGAACAGAGGTTTTATCAGTATATTTTCATAAGTATTTGAAAACAATTTTTCTAGAGTTTTACCTTTCAAAGACAGTTCTGCTGTTTTCAGCCACTGCTCGTAGGTTGCAGGTTGAAACTCTTCTAATAATTTCTCCTCTTGAAAAGTGTTTTCGTCTTTATTAATCAAATCTTTTTTCATCATTCTTCCTAGATATTTCGTCTCTAAAAAAAAGATAGGCATACTTGAATTGCATGCCTATTATTATATTGATTTGTACTTATCGAATCAACATACCCATTTAAATAATTAACAGAGCATCACCATAAGTTAAAAATCTATATTCATTTTTGATAGCTCTTTTATAAGCTTTAAAAATTTCTTCTTTACCAGCCGCGGCAGCTGATAACAGGAGTGATGGTGTCCCCGGCGGATGGAAAGTAGTCAGAAAGCGACTTGCAATTTTCATTTCGTAAGGAGGATAGATGAATTTATCTGTCCAGCCTTTATTCGGTTTAACTGCACCTGAAGTTAGAACAGATGCTTCCAAAGCTCTGACAACACTGGAACCGCAGGCAAAAACATGCTTTTTATTTTTCAATGATTTGTTAATCATTTCGGCAGCTTCTCTGGATATCTGGAAGTATTCCGAATACATCCTGTGTTTAGTTAAGTCTTCGACTTCGATTTTTTCAAAAATACCTTGACCGATATTTAATACGACTTTTGCGATTCTGACACCCTTGTCTTCTAATTTGTCTAATAAAGCTTTTGTAAAATGCAGTCCTGCAATAGGAGGTGCAATGGAATTAAGGCAATTTTTATTAGCAAAGACGGTTTGATATGTCTCTTTATCGTGCTCGTTGGGTTCACGCTTAATGTAGTCGGGAAGTGGCATTTCTCCGATTCTTTCAATAACCTTGAAAAGATTACCGTCGTAACTGAATCGTACTGTCCTGCCTCGGGAAGTAGTATTATCTATAACTTCACAATAAAATTTATTGTTATCAAAAAAGATTTTATTTCCGATTCTAACTTTTCTGGCAGGCTCTACAAGAACATCCCAAATTCTTTCTTCAGCTTTAAGCTCCCGAAGAAGCATAACCTCAATTTTGGCATTAGTCTTTTCTTTTTTACCGAAAAGTCTGGCAGGAAAAACTTTGGTTTCATTTAAAACAAGGCAATCACCTTTTTGAAAATAATCAACGATGGCGCTGAATTTTTTATCTTCAATCTTTCCCGTTTCTTTATTGAGTACCATTAATTTTGAAGAATCTCTAGGGTCAGCAGGGAATTTTGCAATCTGGTTTTTTTGTAACGGGTACTTAAATTCTGAAAGCTTCATCGTTATACGTCCATATTTAAATTATAAAAATCATTTCTCATTTTTTATAAACAGCAAAAATACAACATTTTAGATAGGCTTTTCAAGTATTTTATTAATATTCCTAAAATATTTGCTACTTTTATAACAATTAAGATACTATTGAATTAAACTCACATTCCAAATTATAATTCTTAAAAATTATTTTTCTCCTGTTGCCTGTGTCATTATTTCCGTCATTCGTTTAATAAACTCGGGAATTGAAGTAAGTTTTCCTTCTATCAGCAAGGCACTTTCGTATAATTGCATCATAGTATCTCTCAACAAAGGATTTGTTTTATCGTCAATATAAATCTTTGATAAATTTTTTATTAATTGATGAGACGTATTCACCTCTAAAATCTTTTTAGACAATGAATAATTCTTATCCATATATTGCATAATCTTTTCTACCTGCGGGTCTAATCCTTCTTTACCGACAACTAAAGTAACGGCTGAATCAACTAATCGCTTGGATTCGATTACATTCTCAACTTTGTCTCCGAGAATTTCTTTGAATAAATCTAAAAGAGACTTGCTGTTTTCATCGGTTAGTTTTTCATTGGTAGATTCTTCCAGATTTAGGTCTATATCAGCTTTATCAATAGATTTTAACTGTTT
>JBAYGQ010000205.1:0-5483 GCA_041666585.1 Bacteroidota bacterium | reverse complement strand
GCTCAACAAGCAAGATTATAATAGGTGATGTTTATAATCCCGGTTCAGGTCAAAGTCTGAATTTATCCTGCTGGGTAAAATTAAATTCATCGGGAACTTTCCTTGAACTTGTAACTAAAAACGGCTACGACGTTATCGGATGGAGGTTTTTCAAATACAGCGCC
This sequence comes from Bacteroidota bacterium, assembly GCA_041666585.1. Lineage (GTDB taxonomy): Bacteria > Bacteroidota > Ignavibacteria > Kapaibacteriales > UBA2268 > JBAYGQ01. Next base: position 5,319 of record JBAYGQ010000205.1, on the reverse strand, counting down.
GATAATAAATTTTACTTTCAGGCAGGAAATAATTGCTACGGTCCGGCTATTACTGATACCAAATGGCACTTCTTTGTTCTGCAGAGAGAAATCAGCGGAAGTTCGGAAATCACAAGAATCTATATTGACGGTATTTTAGCCGGATCAAACAGCGGCACTATTTACAATGTAACAAATTCACAAAACCTCTGCATAGGTTGTCTGCATACTTCCGGTTCAGGTTATCTTCGGTTTCACAACGGTATGATTTCGGATGTAAAAATTGATTATGAAATCTGGAGTCCGGGAAAAATCAAAAATGAATATTCGAAAGCAAAAGGATTCTTTTAAAAATTTTTAGGTAAAAGTCTGTGTCATTCCGGCTTGTCCGGAATCAGTTTTTGAAGAGTGAAGAAAGGTAGTAGAAGTAGAATAGACGCCCTCGTCTGTTCATGTAGCGATTGAAAAAGAATTGAAGAGGATTCCGGACAAGCCGGAATGACAGTGGGAATAAGGATTCCGGACAAGCCGGAATGACAGAGTTAGTAAATGCAAAAAATGGAGTAAGAAATGTCAAAAGATTCAAAATATATTTTATGGTTTCTTGTAATTTTCATAATTGCATACATGATTTTTTCAAGGTTTAAGAGTGCTGAAGACTCTTCGACTTATACAGGTATAACAAAAACACAAATCATTTATGACACAATTATTAAGACAATTCCATCGAAGCCGATAATTATAAATAAAGTAAAAACAAAACTTGTAAAAGTAAAGGATACTGTGATTCAAACAGAACCTTTTGCGGCAAGTATAGATACTATTGTAAATACGGATACTATTAAAGCTCTATACGAATTTCCCGAAAATCTGATGTCATTAAGAATAAATAAAAAGCCTGATTCTCTCCTGCTCCAGAGAATAACGGTATTTCAGCCTGTCGAGAAGAAAGTTGATTGGTGGGAAAAACCGGCTCTGTTTCTTGGCGGAGCAATAATCGGACTTACAATCGGAGTTGCAATTAAATAATAAAGGAGACAATTATTATGGCAGGTAAAAAGTATCTGACAGACGAATTAATTACACGTGAACTGCAAAATATTTTTTCCGGTGGATTCGGTGTCCTTCCTAATCCCGATAAAGTTCTTCGGAAAACAGGGAAAACAATCGAAGTTTACCGCGACCTGAAAAACGACCCGCATGTCTGGAGTTGTGTTCAATCAAGAAAAAGCGGAATCCTTTCTCTTGATTATTCTCTGATTCCAAACGGAGCAAAAGAGAATGTTATCAGTGAAATTGAGAAATTTCTTGCAGGTATGGATATGCAGAAAATCGAAAGGGATATTCTGGAAGCACCGCTTTTCGGCTACCAGCCTTTAGAAATTATCTGGAATTTTACCGGAAATAAAACAAAATTCTTGTATCCGAAGGAAATAACAGCAAAGCCTCAGGAATGGTTTTTCTATGATAATTCCGGCAATCTTCGTTACAGAAAATCCGGTGAGCCGAAAGGAACAGAAGTACCTCTGATGAAGATATTAAATGTTCAATACGAGCCGACATATCTTAATCCCTACGGACACGCTTTACTCGGAAAATGTTATTGGCCCGTACTGTTCAAAAACGGAGGACTTAAATTCTGGGTAAATTTCTCTGAAAAATACGGTATGCCTATTCTTCTGGGACAGTACCAGCGAGGTGCTTCATTCGACGAGGCGCAGAAACTTGCCGATGAGCTTGCAGGTATGACAGAAGATGCGGTAATTGTAGCACCATCCGATATAAAAATCGAGATGCACGAAGCAAAACGCGACTCATCTGTGAATCTTTGGCGTGAGTTAATCTGGCATTGCAATTCTGAAATTTCAAAGGCACTGCTTTCGCAAACACTGACAACTGAGATGGATTCGGGCTCTTACGCCGCGGCACAAACTCATTATAAAATACGCAGAGAAGTAATTCTTTCTGACATAAGACTTGTTGAAACAGTTATGAATAAAATTATTGAGTTCATAGTTGAATTGAATTTTTACGGCTCAGCCTGTCCAAAGTTTAATTTGATTATAAATGATTCAGACAATACACAGAAAATTGAACGCGATATTAAAATATCTCAGGCAGGTGCAGTACGTTTCACCAAGCAGTACTGGATTGATAATTACGGATACCGAGAAAATGATATTGAAACAATTGTTCAGAAATAAAGCTGAATATAAAAAGAAGAGGCTGTCTTTTTTAATAAAATGACAGCCTCACGAAATTTCAAACTATTTGTTTATTGAATCGTAAATGATTCGATAAATGCGGTATCTTTAGCAACAGCTAATTGCTTGCGGTAAGTTTTGAAATAAGCTCCTCTTTTAACATCTACTGAAAAAGGAGGAGGTGTACCGCTCCAAATTCTATATAAGCAGACTTTAATATCGTACTTACCTTTTGGCAAAGCTTTTAAACTGTAAATATTTTCAATTGCATTACCCACTGCATCAATCCAGTCACGGTCTAATTCAATAGAGCCGTCAGAAACAGTTTTGCTATTATAAAATACATGAATTCTGTAACCGTTAATTACCGGTCCAAAAACATGAAGATCGTAATCTGTAATATTTGAAGTAGAGTTTACCCATTTCAAAGTGGCTTTAAAATAGCCGGTGCCGTAAGGAATAGTGAAATTGGGCCAGCAAGTACTTGTCCCTGCAAAAGTAGGTTGTGACGGGGATTCAACCCAAGTGCCGCCACTTGGTAACGGACCCGGTGAAGTCCAAGAACCTTCATCTTCATTTCCCCAACCCCAGTATGTAATGGGACCGTTAATTGTTACAGTAATAGGAATTGAATATGTATAAAAACTTGACCTGTATTGGGCGGCAACGCTATAACTAAAAGCAGTTACCCAAATTTCATAAGTACCCTGCGGCAAACGGAATTTTGTAGGGTGTCTCGGGAATGTTGAAGTCGGGTCCGAACAAGTTGTTGCACTTTGACAAAGCAAAGTATTCACTCCGGCTCGGTTTTGATACATACTTGCCTGTTCGGGATATTTAAATGTCATAGATTTTATTGTAAGGATATACCAAGCACCATATCTAAGATTAGGTCCGGTACCACCAATAATGTCGCCGAATTTTAGACCGCCTTCACTTTTCGAATCGAGTGTCTGATTATTTGATTTTGAGAAAAACGATTGGGTAGTGCGGCGTACTAAGGCAAAATAACCGAGTGTAAATGAACTGACACCGATTTGTTTGGTCGAATCTATTGTTCCGGAAATCGGAACTTCTACCCATTCTCCTGCTTCTTCATCATAATGGATAACGTATAATCCGTCAGGGCTGGTTTCGTTTTTAGCAGGAAACCAGACTGTAACAGGCATTGCAAAAGTAAATCCGTTTGGACCGAAGGAAACAACACCGCTTACAATTGTATATTTCGAAGGAACCGCTACGGGAAGGTCAGCTAATGGTACATTCTCTTCGATTGAAAACGTAACGGTTGCGATGCTGTCATTCGAAGCACGCGGAACACAACCGGGTTTTACTTCTATCATATATCCGGCAGATGATTCAAGAAAACCTCCGCTTACGGAAGTAAAATCTTTGACAATGCCGGTTCCCTGGGAGTTGTCTCCGCCAAGTGGTATCGAGGTTCCGTCATCGCACGAAAGCATTATGATTATTGTAAATAATGCAAAAACCAATTTCAAATATTTCATTTTATCTCCTATTAATATTTTTTACTTACAATTAAAAAACTAAGCCTAAGGAAACGAAAATCACATTGTTTTTTAAATCCAGCGGACTACTGTTATCATGGATAGTAGTTAAACCCATAGTATATCTTAAATCCACAAGAAACATAGTACCCGTCAGGTCAAATCCTACACCTGCACCGAGAGATAAACCGTAATCAAGAGGTTTTACATCATTGTATTTGTACTTGACCCCGTCAATAGTAGAAGCATGATTAAAGCAATAAGCTAAATACGGACCTACGGTTGCAAAAGGTTTAATTGAACCTTCTACCGGGATAGTAACTTTCAGTAAAAGCGGTAATTCGGCATAATCGAATTTTACAAGATTAGCGTCTTTCTTTGTACCTTTCTGGGAGTAAAGCAATTCAGGCTGGAATGCAAACATTTCAGTGAAATTATAAAGGAAAATAAATCCTGCAGCAAAGCCTGTTCTCATACCATAACCGGGAAATTTCGTTGCTGCATCGCTACCTCCGATATTCGCGAAATTTCCACCAACTCTGATTCCGGACATATAAGGTTTTAGGTCTGAGCCTTGCCTGTAATTGGGATGTGTTTCAGGCTGGGTTACAACGGGAGCCTCTTCCTCAACTACAGGTTCAGGTTCTTTTGTTGATTTTGTTTCTGTTACTCCTTCATCAGCTATTGTAATATTTTTCTTTTCTATCCACCCCTGTTTGTTATTCACCTCTACAAGACACCAATTATCACGGGTTTCAATCACAGTTAGTTTTACACCTTTTGTAGCAGTCCTTAGAACTGAAGATTTTGTATCGGGTTTAGAATAAATCTTTGCAGATTTAACCGAGACTAATGCTCCGTTCCCTTGCGCTGATGCATAGAAACCGAGTATTAGAAGTGATAAACCGCAAGTCATAAAAAAACTTAGAATTTTTTTCATACTATCTCCGGATTAGTTTTATTTTTTGTTGTTATTTCATTTTTGTTTCTTGAACGCGCTTTTCATAATCTTTAGTTCTGAGTTTATTTAATCTGTCTAAAGCTTCGCTCTTACATCTCCTTTGAGTTGTTCCAATCCGAACTTCCCAGGTTCCGTCGGCTCTTGGAGTCCAGACAATCTGTTCGTATCTGACCTCATTAGCTAAGGCAATGGTAGTTGTTACCGGAGAAGCAACGATAAATGTCTGGCAAAGTCTTGTGAATTCAACATCCACATAATCGGTTAATTTTGAAAGTGTCAAAGTATAGCCTTCGTCTGTGGATTCGTAACGAAGATAGCTTCCGTCGGGGTCAATTCCCTCATAAACAAAATTGACTGTTTCACCTGTTTTTACATTTACTTTTTCACCGTATCCGTGGAAAGTCACGGTTTTTGCTTTTTCAACAGGTGTCATTCCCGCAATAGGTGTAGAGCCGTCAACCGGAACCTCAACAGTTTTTGGCAATTCTACTTTCTCAACAGTTCCTGTGCGAGGTGTGGTACATGAAAAAAGCACAGAAGAAATGAATAGTAGTGAAATAAAATAACATATTTGTTTCATAAAATGCTCCCTGAATTGTTAATTTTGCATATTTATTGAAATTATTGTATTCTGTATTATTTTTCACTTGAATAGATTATGCTAATT
>JBAYGQ010000204.1:0-5521 GCA_041666585.1 Bacteroidota bacterium | reverse complement strand
CTAAGGTCTCAGGTTCAGGTTTTGCATACTATACAGGCAGAGGCGCCACACTCGAAAGAGCATTGATTAATTTCTTTCTCGAATCGAATACAAGTAGGGGATACAAAGAAATAATGACTCCCTTTATTGTCAACACTGAGGCTATGGTAGGAACCGGACAAATACCGAAGCTTGCCGAAGATATGTATCTTGCCGAGAAAGACGGACTATACCTGATTCCCACTGCCGAAGTACCTATCACAAATTTTCATTCTAAAGAAACTTTAAAAGTCGAGGATTTACCTATAAAATATTGCGGCTATTCTCCCTGCTTCAGGCGCGAAGCGGGTAGCTACGGTAAGGATACTCGCGGGCTTTTGCGTGTTCATCAGTTTAATAAAGTAGAACTTGTAAAATTTGTAGAGCCTCAGAATTCTTATAATGAACTGGAATTGTTAGTTGCCGACGTAGAGCAGTTGCTGAAAGCTTTGAAGCTTACTTACAGAGTTATCCTTCTTTGCACGGGAGACACAAGCTTCGGAAGTGCTAAAACTTATGATTTGGAAGTATGGTCGCCTGCCGAGCAGAAATGGCTTGAAGTCTCCAGTTGCACAAATTTCGAAGCTTTTCAGGCTAAGCGTGCGGGTATGAAATATAAGCCGACACCCAATTCTAAGCCTGAATATGTGCATACTTTGAACGGCAGTGCATTGGCAACACCGCGTATTATGGTAGCTATACTTGATAATTATCTTCAGGCTGACGGCAGTCTTCTTGTTCCTGATGTCCTGCAAAAGTACTGCGGATTCGACAGAATTACGAAGTAAATATAAAATATCAATTACTTTTTTTATATTTGTTAAATGTGTATTATTCACAATCAAAAGAACAAATATGAAAAATAAAATTACTCTATTCGTTTTAGTACTTTTAGTATGTGTATCTCACTCGTTTGCACAGCAAACACCTAAAAATGTCATGCTCGAAGAGTTCTCTACTGCACCCTGCGGATTTTGTCCTGAAGGCGGAATCATAGCTCAACAGCTTATCGGAAAGTATCCGAATTTATTTACCTTCACTCATCATGCGGGCTTCGGCAGAGACAGTATGACTATCTTTGCAAGCGACACTATAGCCAAAAAGTACGTTACATTTGCTCCTGCAGGAGTAATTGACCGCGGAAATTATCCGATTGATGTTTATACCAAACCCGGTTTTATCGGTATTTCACGGCAAAAATGGGACTCTATCATAGCCATCAGACTTAATGAACCGTCACAGGTCAAAGTGTCTTTAACTCAATCTTTCGATTACAGTACCAGGAAATTAAATGTTACTGTGAAAGCACAGTTTATTCAACAGGTTTACGCTAATGATTACAGAATAAATATTGCAATTGTTGAGGACAGTGTTTCGGGAATAGGCAAGGGCTGGGACCAGAAGAATTATTTTAATAACGATTCGCGCTATCCCGATTTATACCATAAAGGAGATTCTATCGTAGGCTATCAACACCGCCATGTATTGCGTGCTTTGCCTTTCGGTACATGGGGAATGGAAGAAATTATTCCGCTAGTACCTGAGGTTCCTGAAGTCAATACAATTTATATGTGCAATCTTTCCAATTTTACTATTCCGGACAGATGGAAACTGAAAGATATTACGCTTTATGCCTTCGTTTCTGTTTATAATGATTCTAATGTATGGGAATCAATCTTAAATACTGATGAACAGAAATTGAATTTTACTCCGTCTGAAGTTGAAGAAACAACTATTACTCCTCAAACCCTGAATTTGGCTGTCTATCCCAACCCGGTAAGCGACCTTGCTTATGTAGAGTGCAATTTTCCGGAAACCACTAAAGCAAATTTTGCATTATTTTCTTCAACAGGTGAGAAAATCCGCGACATAAAATCAGATGTATTTCTCGGTAAAAACAATGTCTATTTCTATGCTTCGGATCTTGCAACAGGTTTGTATTTTATCAAAATGACATATAACTGTGGTGTTATCTGCAAAAAGTTTTTAGTAAACAGATAGGATTTATATCAAAGAACAATATCATTTAATTCTATATGCAATTTAAACAGGAACTAAGAAACTATCTGCTGATAATAATAATCGGTGCTATCCTGTTTTTTCCAATGCTTGGCAATGTCAATTTATTCGACTGGGACGAAATAAATTTTGCTGAAGCAGCAAGAGAGATGATTGCAACAGGCGATTACCTTACCGTTCGTATTGACTATGCTCCCTTCCATGAAAAGCCGCCTTTGTTTTTCTGGATGCAGGTAGCGGCTATGAAAATATTCGGAATCAATGAATTTGCCTCACGCCTGCCAAATGCCCTTATCGGTATTTTATCGTTACTTTTAATTTATTCTATTGGAAGAAAACTTTTCGATTATAGGTTCGGTTTCATCTGGGTGCTTGCATATACAGGGTCTGTACTGCCTTTTTTCTATTTTAAATCAGGAATTATTGACCCTTTATTCAATCTTTTTATTTTTGCGAGTATTTATTATTTAAGTGAATACTATTTTTTGTACTTAAATTCAACAGCTCAAAAACTGATAGCACTTAATAAAGATATTATTTTTGCCGGACTTCTGATTTCTCTTGCCGTAATGACTAAAGGTCCCGTAGCTTATCTGATAACAGCTTTAGTATTCATTGTTTTTTGGTTCTTCTCGCGAAAACAAGCACGTTTTCCATTTATAAGCTTTATGCTTTTTTCAGTTATTGTCATTCTGATTCCTGTGCTTTGGTATCTTCTCATTTCCTATAAATTCGGCGGAAATCTTGTAAATGATTTCCTGTTGTATCAGCTTCGTCTTTTTACGACGCAGGATGCAGGACACGGAGGACCATTTTATTATCATTTTGTAATTCTGCTTTTCGGATGTTTTCCGGCTTCAGCCTTTGTTTTCCGGGCTTTCAGAAAAAATACCGCAAATACTTTAAAGCAGGAGCATTTCAGAAAATGGGCAATTATTCTGCTTTGTGTCGTACTAGTACTATTCTCGATTGTAAGCACCAAGATAGTCCATTATTCATCTATTGCTTATTTCCCTTTGACTTTCTTAGCCGCTTACGTGATTTACTCTCTTGTTTTCCGCGATATGCGGTGGAAAGCGACTACTTCATGGCTTCTCGGTATAATTGGAATAACTCTTGCTGTATTGCTTGCGGCTTTGCCTCTTTTGCTTATGAATATAAATATCTTTTTACCGAAGGTTAGCGATAAATTTACTTTAGCTTTGTTAAAGTCTGATGTAGTCTGGGGTGGAAGTGAGTATCTAACCGGTGTATTCTATTTTATTTCTGTCATTATCGTTTTGTTTTTATTTTATAAAAGGTCTGTTCTTGCAGGTAGTATTACACTTTTTTCGGCTACTGCACTCGCCTTGTTTGTATTTCTGCCTTCGGTTGCTCCGAAAATTGAACAATATACACAGGGTGTTCCGATTGAATTTTATAAAAGCCTGCAAGGTAAGGACTGCTATGTTCAGGTGCTTGGATACAAGAGCTATGCACATTATTTCTACGGACAGAAAAGTTTGCAAAATTCAGCTTTTTACAAAAAAATGAAACCGGACAAATTCGAGGAATGGCTGATTAACGGGGATATTGACAAAACTGCTTACTTTGTCTGCAAAAACACAAGCGCTGAACAATACCTCATCCACAAGCAATTGCAGACACTTTATACAAAGAACGGTTTCGTTTTTATGAAAAGAGAAGTAAATAAATTGCATTAACTAATTTCAAATTATTGTTTTCTCAGTTTTGAATTAAATTTATATATTGTGAAACTATTTTTTGACAAATAAAACATACTTAGATATAAAATAACGGAGTGAGCAAATGAAAAAGTTTATCCCTAAAGGTACATTCACGGCAATAGTAACGCCGTTTAAACAGGACGGCTCAATAGATTACGCAAAATTTGAGAAACTACTTGATTTTCAAATTGAAAATAAAATCGAGGGCATTGTTGTCTGCGGCTCAACAGGTGAAACAGCAACACTTACCTTATCGGAAAAGAAAGATGTTATCAGACGCTCTGTCGAATACGTTGCGGGACGTACTTTCGTAATAGCCGGCACAGGCTCTAACGAAACCAAGGCTACGCTCGAGTTAACCACATTTGCTAAGGATGCGGGTGCAGATGCTGTGCTTTTGGTTGCTCCCTATTATAATAAACCGTCGCAAAAAGGTTTGTACGAGCATTTCAGTTACATAGCCAAGGGTGCCGACATCCCGCAAATTATATATAATGTTCCCGGACGAACCGCGGTAAATATTTTGCCGAAAACTCAGTTGCAGATTGCAGTGGATTGCCCTAATGTTGTCGCAACCAAAGAAGCTTCAGGCAACATAGAGCAGATGATGGAAATTATTAAAGATGCACCCGAGCATTTCGTTCTTCTTTCGGGAGACGATGCACTTACTTTATCACTGATTCCTGTCGGTGCAAAAGGTATTGTTTCAGTTCTTTCGAATTATGCCCCGAAACAATTCGGCGACCTTGTAAGATTAGCACTCGACGGAAAATACGCCGAGGCGGTGAAATTGCATTATCAGTTGTTTGATTTGATGCAATTGAATTTTATTGAATCGAATCCCGCTCCGGTAAAAGCCGCATTGGCACACTTAGGTTTGATTGAAGAAGTTATCCGTCTGCCTTTGATAACAGTTTCACCCGAAAATAGAAAAATAATTAAAGAAGCTATGCTCAAAGCAGGGCTACTCTGATTATACTTAGTATAACTTTACAAAAAGATTAAAATAATGAAAACCGGCAAATACGATCTTCAACGCAATACTTATAAACTGCTTGAAAAAATTTCATCGCAAAAGTTCAAGACTGAACTGAGCCTTCTGAAAACTTTTGTCCACGACATCGTCAACAATACTGATTTCAGAATAGCAGGCGGCAGAATCTGGGAACTTAATCCCGCCGAAAACTGCTATACTTTACGCTATCAGTACGGCAAAGTCAGTAAAGTTCCGATAGGCTATTCTATTAAAATTGAAGAACAGCCCATACTGAACAATTTAACTATACAACGTACGCTTGTTAACGAGGAAACTGACCCCCTGCTTCAGAAAAAGGGGATAGTTCTTTACTCTATTACGGGAGTCGGCGAAATCATACGTTTAAAGCAGGGAAAATTCTATAAGTATTTAATCGGAATAAATGCTCCCGAAATTTTCCAGTCTCTGTACGAAACATTGAATATTCTCAGCGGTGTAGCTACAGTTGCCCTGCGTAATTTAACCGCACAAGCCGCACATAAGCAATTCAGAAAGGATTTGTTCAAAGCATCGGAAATACAGCGTAACCTTCTGCCTGACCATAAAATCCGTTTTTATGATTACGATATTTACGGCATCTGCATACCCGAAAGTCAGGTCAGCGGCGATTATTTCGACTACCTTAAAAATACATTCGAAGAAGAGGAAAGACTTGGAATTGTAATCAGCGACGCCGCAAGCAAGGGTTTACCCGCCGCAATTCAATCTCTGTTTGTATCGG
>JBAYGQ010000203.1:0-5526 GCA_041666585.1 Bacteroidota bacterium | reverse complement strand
AATTTTCAAATCTGAAGGAGCAAAATTTTCAATGTCTAATTTTCAATTTTCAAAAGTGAAGGAACTTAATTATCAATGCATAATTTTCAATTTTCAAAAGTGAAGGAACTTAATTATCAATGATTAATTTTCAATTTTCAAAGATGAAGAAGCTGAATTTTCAAATAGTTATTACTCTAAATTTTTAGCTGTTGTTTTAGCGATTGAATGAAAAATAAGAGTTAATTCTTGAGCTTCCTGTAATAATTTATTTACCAGTTCTTTCAGTTCATCATCAGCCGCAGTTATCATTCTAAGCCAGTGTTTGGTTTCCTGCGCTTCTTTTTTGCAAATATGAATTTTATATCTGAAGTCTTTTTTTGAAACAGCACCGTTTGCTTCCATATAGTTTGCTCCGATACTTGTAGCAGACCTGACAATTTGGCTAACTAAAGGTTTGGAAACAGTATTCAACTTTATTTTTTTACAAAAAAAGATAATATCTTCGCCAAATCTGGCAGTTCTTTCTTCTAAATCATATTTCCCGGAATATTTACTCATAAAAATTTTTTTGTTTTATTGTTTTCTTTTTGAAAATTGAAAATTAAACATTGAAAATTTCTTCTTTGAAGTTTAAAAATTACACCATTTAATATAATAAATTTAGCATTCATTGTTTTCATTGAAAATTGAAAATTAAACGTTGAAAAATTACTTCCTTGAAGTCTGAAAATTACACCACTCCTTCTTTCTTCAACTTCTCAATCTCCTCGTCACTCAAAGCAATTTCTTCCAGAATCTTCTCATTATGTTCTCCAAGTCTGGGAGCGCAATTCAATTTCATATCTTTGCTGTTCAGATAATCTGTTTTTAAAGCCGGGGGGAAAAGGTTTGCTTCTTTACCCGAAGGCAGTTCGGTTTTCAGCATATTATTTTTTACAAAATCAAGCCGGACAAGATCCTGAATAGTATTCACAGGTGCAGCAGCGAGATTATTTTCTAAAAATATTTTCATTATTTCATCGGTAGAATAAAGCTTTGTCCCCTGTCGGATGTCTTCATAAATATTGTCTTTGTCCTTTTTACGCTCTTCATTTGTTTTTCTGCCGGGTTTCGCTGTCTGGGCAAAACCCTGAATATGAGTAAGTTTTTCCCATTGAGAATCATTGCCGATTGCAAGATATACATAACCATTTTTTGTAGGGTAGCAGTTGCAGGGAATAAAACTGCGGTGTTCATTACCGCTTCTAATAATCTTTTCAGGTTGGTCCTGATTCAATGATAATTCAGGTAAGACTGTGATTAACCAGGAAACAAGAGCCTGTCCCATAGATATAAATATTTCTTTTCCGCCTGTTTTATCCTTTTCTTCAAGCAAAGCCAGAAGTACCTGAGTAAAAGCTTCATCTCCGGCTTTTAAATCAATTATTGGAATACCGCAAAGCATGGGGTCGCCCTCAGTGTTGCCGGTCAGGTGCATATATCCCAGCATTGCCTGCAAAGCAGGGTCGTAGCCTGCAAAATTCGGATAATCGGGACCTAATGCCGAAATACCGCACCAGATAAGATTCGGATTTGCTTCTTTCAGAGTTTCAAAATCTATACCAAGCTGTTTGTAACGCATCGGGAGAACGTTGCACAAAAAAATATCTACATTCAATTCCTTTATGATTTTCTTTAACAGCTCCTGCCCTTCCTTCAATTTCAGATTCACTGTTATTGCTTCTTTGCCGACATTCGGGGCAATGAAATACGAATGTAAATCTTCAACTCCGGTATCAGCACCGATATACCTGTTAGGATCACCGCTGAATGCTTGCATTATCTCCCCCTTTTTCAAAGGGGGTTGGGGGGTTTCCATCCTGATAACCCGCCAGCCGAGATGCACAAATCTCTGGGTAGCATAAGGCAGTGAAAGTGCCTGTTCTAATGATAGTATCGTTCTTTTTTTCATAAAACTTTTTTTAAAATTTCAATTCTTAATTTTCAATTTTCAAACATCAAGGAAGTAAATTTTCAATGTTTAATTTTCAATTTTCAAACTCAAAACCTAACACTCAAAACTTAAAACTTTTAAAAGTAAATCTTCTCCTCGTATTCACCGTATACTTCCTTTATCGCATCTGTGATTTCTCCGACTGTAGCGTACGCTTTTACTGCATCAATAACTGCGGGCATAAGGTTTATGTCAGCCCTTGCATCCTGTATTATTTTGCTGAGTGATTCGAGTACTTTCAGAGAATTTCTTTCGGATTTAACTTTATTAAGTTTTTCGAGCTGCATTTGTGCCGCTTCTTCATTGTAAGGGTGGAATTGGACAGTTCTAACTTCTTCTTCTTTTCTAAAACAATTCAGACCTACTTTCAAGGTTCTGCCATCCTGAATATCCTTCTCTCTTTTATAAGCTTGTTTTGATATAGCTTCCTGGATTTTACCAGCCGCAATCGCTTTAATAATATCTCCGTGGGTATCAACTTCTGCCATTTCCTTAATAATGGCATTTTCCATTTCAGCCGACATAGTCTCAATATAATAAGAACCACCTAAAGGATCTACTGTATCGCAAATCCCCATCTCATATAAAAGTATCTGCATTGTCCTCAAAGAAATCTCTGCTGCTTTTTCTGTAGGAATTGTATATGCTTCATCATAAGAGCATAGTGCCATTGTCTGTGTTCCCGAAAGGGCGCTTATCATTGCATAATAGGCACTTCTTATAATGTTATTTTCAGGCTGTTCCTTTGTTAAACCGCCGCCGCCGCCGCCGGCTATCATTCTGAGCCAGCTTGATGAATCTTCTTTTGCTTTGTAATGTTCCCTGATTATCTTTGCCCACAGCCTTCGTCCACCGCGAAACTTTGCAATCTGCTCGAAAAAGTTGCCGTGTATATCAAAATTGAACGATAGTCTCGATGCAAATTCATCTATTGTTATTCCTCTTTTTAAAGTCTCATCTATATACGCTTTCGCTATGCAAAAAGCATAAGCCATCTCTTGCACCGGATTTGCACCGGATTCACGGATATGGTAACCGCAAACACTTAGCGGACTGTATTTAGGTACTTCCTTTGCACAGTACTCGATAGTATCCACAACCAGCTTAACAGATTTATCAACAGGAAAAATCCAAGTTCCCCTACCGATAAATTCTTTCAGAATATCATTTTGAGCGGTACCTCTCAGCTTGCTTATATCATAGCCGTTTTTTTGCGCAAGGGCTAAATACATGGCAATCAGAACAATTGCAGAGCCGTTTATGGTTAAAGAAACCGTTATTTTATTCAGGTCAATATCTTTAAAAACGGTTTCGAAATCAGCCAATGTATCCACTGCCATACCGACACGACCTACCTCGCCGATAGCGCGGTTGTCATCAGAATCAAGCCCTGTTTGAGTCGGCAGATCGAAAGCAACATTTAAACCGGTTTGACCGTTTTTTATTAAATACATGAATCTTTCATGTGTTTCTTCGGGAGTACCGAAACCTGCATACTGCCTGATTGTAAACGGCTGTTTTGTGTACATAAGAGGATGGATACCACGTGTAAACGGATATTTGCCGGGCAGACCAATATCTTCTTCGGTGACATTTTTATCAATATCATCTTTGGTATAAACGGATTTTATTCTAAGTCCGGATTCCCATAAAACTTCTTTTTCGTTCATAATTTTATTAGTGTTAAATGTTGAGTTTATTTTTAAAACTATCTACTTTTAATTCAGAACTTTAATCTTTCAGACTTTTGAAATAATTAATCACAGTTTCAATACTGGTTCCTGTGGCAAAAGCCGCATCAGCACCAATCTCTTTTAACTTTTCCGTATCATTATCGGGGATGTTCCCTCCGACTATCCAGGGAATTGATAAACTTCTTTTGCTCATTTCGTTCTTCATCTGTTCGCAAAGTATAAGATGTGTTCCGGATAAAATTGATAATCCGATTACATCAACTTTTTTCTCCACAGCTTTATCAACTATCTGCTGAATAGTTTTTCTCAATCCGGTATAGACAACCTCAAAGCCAGCATCCACCAATGCATGAGCTAAAACTTTAACACCAACATCATGTCCGTCTAATCCGGGTTTTCCTAATAATATTTTCAACTTCTTCTTTTCCACTATCTACTCCATTTTTAATGTTGAGTGTTAAGTTTTGAGTGTTGAATGATTTGTTTGGTATCATTTTTTAAATTATCTTGAGAAGTTTTAACAATTTTAGATAGAATATTTATCATTCTTCACCTCTTAGCACTCAACAATTCTTTAATTTTCAATTCTTAATTTTCAATTTTCAAAACTTACCTTTCAACACTTAATACTCAACACTTCTTACAGTCCCAGTTCTTTTGCAATATTTAATTTCAAAATTTCGTTTGTTCCGCCGCCGATAAGCGTAAATCTTGCATCACGTAAGTATCTTTGCATCGGGTATTCCATGGCGTATCCATAAGAAGCCATTATTCTCGAAGCTTCATCACAAATTGAATTTGCACATTCGGATGCATATAATTTAACTATTGCTGATTCTTTCTGTCTAGGCAAATTCTTATCGCACAACATTGCAGCATGATAAATCATCTGTTTTGTAGTTTCGAGCTGTACAGCCATATCAGCGAATTTCATTTTAATTGCCTGGAAACTTCCGATAGGCTTGCCGAACTGCACCCGGGTTTTTGCGTATTCAAGTGCATCTTCAAATGCGGCTAAACCAACACCGTAAGCAAGGGCGGCGGTCATCACTCTTATTTCCGCAAGTATCTCAATTAATCCGCTTGTTCCTTTTCCGATTTCACCCAATAAAAAATTTTTCGGGATTTTCACATTTTCAAATGAAACCTCGCTTGTTACAGAGCCTCTGACACCAAGTTTGTCAATACTTTTACCGATATGTACGCCTTCTGTGTTTGCAGGAACAAAGAAAAACGAGAGCTTGTCATTGCCTTCAGTTTTCGAAAGAACGGTCATAAAATCGGCAACTGTAGCAGATGTAATCCATATTTTCTGTCCATTAATTACAAATCCTTCTTCTGTAATTTTGGTCATTGTAGTTATATTTGTCAAATCACTACCTGCATTCGGCTCAGTCATGCAAATAGTACCAATCTTTTCACCGGATAATGCTTTTTTGAAATAATTTGTTTTTATTTCTTCATCACCGAATCTGAAAAGGAAATAAGTAGCCATAAGCGATTGCATTGAGCAAGCCGCCGCAAGAGACATAGAACCTCTGGCAAGCTCGGTTACGGCAAGACAATAGGATAGAATATCGAGTCCGGTACCGCCAACTGCTTCAGGATAGCGCATTCCAAAAAAACCTAAATCGCCGACAGCCCTGAATAGTTCATAAGGGAACTCTTGTTTTAAATCAATTTCCTCTGCTTTAGGTTTTACTTTTTCATCTACAAAACTTTTAAAAGTCTGCTGAATCAGTTGCTGTGTTTCATTTAATTGGTAATCCATTTTTTATCCCCTAAGAGATTTAGTCAAATCAATATTAACGGAGAAATCTTCTTTTATCACAACTCCATACTCATCTTTTGCTTTTT
>JBAYGQ010000202.1:0-5527 GCA_041666585.1 Bacteroidota bacterium | reverse complement strand
TCAGGATGAAATACAGATTGCAATTACAGGTAGCGGAATGCCGTTACAGCAAGTCTCATTGAGGTTACCTGTAATTGACCTTGTAGAGCCGAATCTCAGTAATTATCATATACCTGTTTACGGTACAGTTGAAAATGCCGGAGCAAGTATCAACGCTGGATCTTTCCAAACTACTATCGTTTTTACAAATGACTTGTTTTTCCCTGTTTCTCTGACTAAAGGAAGTATAACAAGTATTGCAAAAATAAACAGGGAACGCAGACTTACAATAGATGTGCCAAATGTTTCTTTAAATAATACAGAATCCGTGATAACTGAAATCATAGGCTACACAATGCTTGGTGATACCGTAAAAACCGATTTGCAATGGAAAGATTTCCTCTGGACTTCAACAGGTAATTTCGCACAACCGGGTTTTGAAAACGGCTCGATGACCATAAAAATCTGCGACAGAGGTCAGCCGAGATTAATTACTACAAAACCCGGAACCGTATTGTCAATAGTGCCGAATCCTGTAGAAGGTGAATTCGAAGCATCCGTTAGTGCTTACGAAGCGGGTGAGTACAGGCTGATAATCAGCGATTTGAACGGAAACAGCCGTGAACTGAAAAAGTGGAATGTAGGAATGAATGACCCGATTCTATTCAAATTTAATTTTTCATCGGTTGATATAACAGGCGGATTCTATATTTTACAGTTAAAAACGCCGACCAGGGTTTATTCCGAAAAAATGATGATTTTGAAATAGCAGGCGGATTGTTAGTATTTATCTGAAGATTGAATATTTAAAATGGAAAATATTATGAAAAAAACAAGATTAATTACAGCTTTGTTACTCGTTATAGCAGGTATCACATATTCCGGCAACAATGCTTTTTCCGAAGAGCCTGTTTTTTATCTGGGTGGATTTGCAGGTTTGAATTACAACATCCATTCCGCTCATTTTAAAGAACTGCCTCCGGTGCCGAATTGTTGCACTATGTTTGACGGCGGTACAGGCTGGGGCTTTGCGGTCGGAGGTTTGTTCGATTATCCTCTTTCGAGAGCTTTGAGTCTTTCTGCAAGAATTGGCTATTCAACTCTAAATGCAAAATTACTTGTTCATAATACGAATATTGGATATACTATAGAAAACGATACTCTTGAAACAGTAGTACCTATTGCGGTTGATCATACCATAGATTCAAAAATTGCTGTTATTTCTCTTGAGCCGTTAGTTAATTACCGATTTTATAACAATTTTATCGGTACAGCCGGACTGCGTTTAAGTTATGTTTCAACAGCGAAATTTTCTCAGAAAGAAGAAATTATTTCACCTGATGAGGCGTTCTTTTTAAATAGCAGAAGTAAAGTACAAAACGAATATAATAATTTAGATATACCCGATGCAAAATCATTTCTTGCATTTGGTGTAATAGGTTTAGGATACGAACTGCCAATCGGAAGAAATACTTTTTTAATTCCGGAAGTTTTGTTCTATATACCATTTATGGATATATCGTCTGTTACATGGAAGCAGATGAATTTGCAAATCGGTGCTTCGGTCAAAATTCCGATTTATCCTCCATCTGAAAAACCTGTTGCAAAAGAAAAACCGCTCGTTGTAGAAACACCTTCAGTTCTTGCGTCAAAGCTTGATGCCTACGGTCTTGACAATTATGGTGCAAGACAGAAACAACCGACAATTGTAATAGAAGAGCTCGAAGTAGAAGAAGGATTTCCCCTGTTGTCGCACGTTTTTTTCAAAGAAGGAAGCTCTGATCTGAACAATACAAATCTGCATCTTTTGAACAATAGCGAAACATCAACCTTCAATGAAGATTCGCTCCCCTGGAACACAATTAAAATTTATAATGAAGTGCTGAATATTGTCGGTTCAAGACTGCAGAAAAAACCTAATGATAAAATCACAATTACAGGTTGCAATAATAATATCGGAGTCGAAGAGAACAACCTTGCACTTTCAGAGCAGAGAGCCGCTGAGGTAAAACGCTATCTTGTTGATGTATGGAAAATTTCGCCCGATAGAATTTCTACAAAAGCTCAGAATCTGCCGGATGTTTTTGCTAATAATGCAAAACCCGACGGGCAGGAGGAAAACAGAAGAGCGGAGATTAGCTCTACTAATTTCGATATATTGAAACCTATTTATCTGAAAGAAATCTCCAAAAAAGCAACGCCACCGACGATTGAGATTGTTCCTTCGGTAACTGCCGATGCCGGAGTAAAGCATTGGAACATAGAAGTTCAGCAGGGAAATGAGACTCTGAGAAACTACAAAGGAAATACTTCACCGAATAAATTAGTTTGGAACGTTGAAGAAAAACCTCTGCCTCAGTTTGAAACACCTGTTAAAATAAGCTTGAATGCTGAAGACCTTAAGGGACAGAAAACAAGTTCTTCGACAGAACTTACAATTCAGCAACTGACATTGCGTAAAAAACGTGTCGAGTTGAAAGATGATAAGCGTATTGAGAGATTTTCGCTGATTCTGTTCGATTACGATAAAGCTGATATTAAGCCTAACAATAAAATTATTCTTGATAACATAAAAAGCCGAATAAAACCGAATTCAGTGGTTACAGTAGAAGGATATGCAGACCGCACGGGTGAAGTTGATTATAACAAGCAGTTAGCTCTTCGCCGTTGCGAAGAAGTACAGAAGAATCTTAATGTTAAAAATTCAAATTTGATAATGACTCCCGTGGGTAGTGTAGTACAATTATACGATAACGATTTACCCGAAGGAAGAAGTTACTGCCGTACGGTTAAGATTAAAATTGAAACACCTGTAAAGGAGTAAGAATATATTTCGCACTGAGGAATATAAAAATAATTTTGGAAAAAATTTGGATTTGATGTATTTTTGTAGTCCGAATTTTTTTGAGGAAATAAAATGAAACAAATGGCATTAGTGGAATCAATGCTCGCAGAAAGAGCAATTGATGCAAGAAAACAAAAAGACGGCGATAATTACGTCGCAATTCCAGACTTTAGACCCGGTGACTCTATCAACGTAGCAGTACGTGTTATAGAAGGCGAAAAGGAAAGAATCCAGAACTTTAAAGGTATTGTTATTGCACGCCACGGTAGCGGCGTTAGCGCAACTTTTTTAGTTCGTAAAACTTCCAACGGAGTTGGGGTTGAAAGGAACTTCCCCTTATTTTCACCTATGATTCAAACTATTGAAATCATACGCAAGGGTAAAGTCAGACGTTCCAAACTTTACTATCTGCGTGGAATGTCCGATAAGAAAATCCGGGCAAAACTTAGCTGATAAAAGCTTTCAGGTTTAATTTTTTATATAAAGGTGTTATACTTTTGTAGCACCTTTTTTTATTCTTATCCATCTCTTAATATAGTTCATTCCAACCAATGCGGGAGTGACAGAACAAATCTAATAGCCGTTAATGATAAAAATGACGAGTCTTCCGATAACAAGGAAATAGGCTATTACTGCAATAATTAACCATCTATAAATAAGTTTGGTAACAGGAAATTTATTAATAATGATTTCGTATAAATAGGCTGTCATAAAAGAAACTGCTTCTACTATTAAAGCCAGTAAAGCTGTAACGGCGATTGATAAAGATTTGTGATAGAGCTTTCCCAAACCCGGATTCCAAGGGGTTCCGAAAATTAAAAGCAAATGTACAATATAAATAAATAATGCTTTTTTACCGAAAAATGCATAGTAGAATGATATTTTCTTAGTTAATAAAAATATTAAAACAGCAAAGGACAGTACAAGAAAAACCGTGCCTACCTGATTGAAAATAATGCCGGGATTTGTTTTCATTTCTACTACAAAAGGGAAATGATAAAACCAGATATTATAGAGTTGGAATCCAATAAGAATAAAAGCTATACCGACCGGAATTCCCGCAAACAGAAGGAATTTGGGACGATTTTCAGGATCTATCTGTTTTAGAATTGTTCCAAGCGTTACACCCAGAAACATAAAACCGGAGTATGGAGCGAGGGTAAACATTGAACCGTGGTTAAAAGATAAATATGCGGCTAATCCTTCCGGCAGAATTGCAAACCAATCAATATGATGAATAAAAGAAGATGAAAAGAATATCAGCATTGCAATAATAAAAGAAGCTATCCCCAGAGTTTTGTCTTTACGTGTTAGCATAAAAATGATTAATACAAAAATTAGCGAGACACCTATTATTTGTAAAATGCCAATCTGCAAAAATGGCGCCCATACTGTTTTATTAATATAAAATAAATCGAAAGCATTTGTTACCGGACAAACGAACATATAACCGATTATAATCAGAACAACTGCAAAGCGAACCCGCCTGAAAATTGTAGCTTTCGGAACTTTTAACGAATCGTCTCGCTTATTTGCAAAGACCTGCACTGCTCCCGAAACCATAAGAAACACAGGTGAGGTAAAACGTCGGACATAAGCCCATAAAGACCACGGAAAATTGGACAAGTCCATCTCGGCAGGGTTGGCAAGCGCATCGAAAGTATGACCCTGTATCATCATGAACATTGCCATTATACGGGCTAAGTCCAGCACATTGATTCTCTGCGATGAGAGCAAACGTGCTTTTATATTTCTACTTGAATAATCTTTGCTGTTTTCGGACATTTTAAACTGATAAATGTTGAAATCAAAACACAAACATAAGAATTAGATTGTTCAAATAAAAAAAAGGCTTCACATTTTTTTTTAAATATGAAGCCGATTATTTGAAATGCTTATTCCAAATTATTTAATTCTCTTCGGTCCTGCATTTATTACATCGTCAGTAACACCGGCAGTAAAGAGCTTAAAGTTTTCGATGTATCTTGAGGCAAGAGCATCGTATTTACTCCAGTATTCTTCTTTGTTGCCCCATGCATTCGAAGGTTCCAGTACGTCCTCTGGAACATCGGGACAGGTAACCGGTACATTGAAACCGAATAATTTATCTTTACGGTATTTAACATCATCAAGCTTGCCTTCCAGAGCGGCATTCAGCATGTTGCGTGTATGACGGATGCTAATACGTTTACCTACACCGAATTTTCCTCCGACCCAACCTGTATTGACTAACCAACAGCGTGAGCCGAATTTTTCCATTTTTTGGCGAAGCAGATTCGCATAATAAAACGGATGATGTACCATAAACGGTGCTCCGAAGCAGGCACTGAAAGCAATTTCAGGTTCAATACCCAGTCCGATTTCCGTTCCTGCGATTTTTGAAGTATAACCGCTAATGAAGTGGTACATTGCCTGATTCATATCCAAACGTGAGATTGGAGGCAGTACACCGGAAGCGTCGCAGGTCAGGAAAATTACATCTTTCGGATGAGTACGAACCATTTTTTCGGGTACCGCATTCGGAATAAAATCAAGCGGATAGGATGCACGTGTGTTTTCGGTACGTGAATCGTCGTCAAGGTCAATCCTGCGCGAAGCGGGATCCCAGGTTACGTTTTCCAGAATTGTTCCGAATCTGCGTGTACATTCGTAGATTTCCGGCTCGGCTTCGGGTGAAAGACGAATAACTTTTGCATAGCATCC
>JBAYGQ010000201.1:0-5542 GCA_041666585.1 Bacteroidota bacterium | reverse complement strand
ATATTTAAATCTATAATGAAAAAGATTTTTATCATATCAGTCCTTTCACTATTGGTATATAGCACTTATGCCCAAACTGATGAACCGATTGCCATGGGCAAATGGAGAACACATCTTGCTTACAATAGTGTTTCACAGATTGCGCAAACTAAAGAAAATATTTTTGCCATAAGTGAAGGTGCTTTATTTTCAGTCAATAAGGTTGATAATGAAGATCAGAACTTCTATAGTAAGATGAGCGGATTGAGCGATGCAAACATTGTCAGAATCGAATATGATGAAGTCAACAATCAAGTGTTGATTGTTTATCTGAATGGTAATATTGACATTATGCATTCCGCCGGAATAAGTAATATCCCCGATTTACGAAACAAGCAAATGAGTACTGGTAAAGGAGTTAACAATGTTTTTTTCAAACGCGATTCTGCTTATCTGTCATGCGATTTCGGCATCTTATTGTTGAATATGAGTAAAAAAGAAATTTCAGACACATATATCATTGGTACTAATTCTTCTGAAGTAAAAGTTTTTGCCACTACTATACACAATGGAAAAATATATGCCGCAACAGCTAATGCGGTTTACAGTGCCGATGCCAACAATCCTAATCTGGTGAATTATGAGTTCTGGAAAAATACTACAGGATTTCCCGGATCAGGGACTTATCAAAATATCTTTACTTTTGCCGGAAAATTAATTTTGTTGCGGAACAAGAAACTTTATAAACAGGAATCAAATGGCACCTGGGCTCCACTATTAGCAGATAAAGACATCACGACGATCAATCTTTCAGATGGAAAAATAATTTCCGGCGACGGTACCAGTAATCAGTATATTTTGAATGAATCTTTTGTAAAAAGCGAAATCAGCATCGTGAGTTCTTCGGATGTTGAATATGACTCCGAAAATAACACTTACTGGCTTGCCGGTGCAGCGCTCGGTGTAATATCATACAAAACAACAACCGGTGAATTAAACTATCATAAACCATTAGGGCCAGCTGTTAATATTCCGTGGGATATAACTTTCGCAGGAGAGAAAATGTTTATGGTTCCGGGAGGTAGATGGGCGAGTCAAGACAATAAAGTTGGTAGGGTAATGATTTACGAAAATGGAATCTGGACAAATATTGACGGGAGCCAAATTGCATCAATTACTGGTAAGGCTGCATTAGACTTTGTGAATGTAGCAGTGCATCCTGATGATGATAGTCATTTTTTTGTGACTTCATACGGAACCGGATTATATGAATTTAAAAATAACCAATTTTCCTTTTGGCATAATACGACAAATAGCACACTAACTTCAGTAATTGCTAACGATCCAAATCTATATACCCGACTTGATGGCGGTATCTTCGACGATCAAGGAAATCTCTATATTGCAAATATGTGGTCATCTTCTCCAATAAAGATACTATTAAAAGAAACAGGAGAATGGATTCAACTATATTTCCCCAGCGGTCAAAAGCCAACACTGGGGAAAATAATCATATCAAATATCAATTCAAACCAAAAATGGGTACCTTCACTAAGAGCTACACCTGGAATATTTGTCTGGGATGATAAAGGAACACTTACCAACAAAGATGATGATAACAGCGTATTTTTATCAAATTTGATTGACATTGATAACGTTGGTAGTACAATCAGCCCTGCCAGTTTTTATTGCCTTGCTCAGGATAAAAATGGAGTTATATGGGCAGGAACTGATGTTGGTCCATTACTTTTTTATAATCCTTCAAAAGTTTTTGACGAAAATTACACTTGCTCACGGGTAAAAATTCCACGAAACGATGGTACCGGATTAGCAGATTATTTACTACAAAATGAAAAAATTAAATGTATTGCTATAGATGGCGCTAACCGTAAATGGATAGGAACTGAGACCTCTGGTCTATACTTGATGTCAGAAAATGGACAAGAAACCATTCGACATTTCACCACTTCAAATAGTCCTTTACTTTCAGATAATATTATGTCACTTGCCATAAATCCTGTTTCAGGGGAAGTATTCATAGGAACCGCCAACGGTCTCGTTTCATATCAAAGTGATGCTGCAGAGTCATCTGGCATTTATAGTGATGTATATGCCTATCCAAACCCAGTTAGAGAAAACTACAACGGAATCATAACAATTACAGGGCTTGTCGCAAACACACAGGTCAAGATCACCGACCTCAATGGCAATCTGATCTATCAAACTATCTCAAATGGAAGTATTGCTACCTGGGATGGTAAGGATGTACACGGAAGAAAAATTAGTACTGGTATTTACATGGCTATTTGTGCTAATGAAGATGGAACACAAAGCACAATAACTAAAATAATGGTAATAAATTAAATGATGAATAATCGCATTATCTGGGTGGATTACGCAAAAGCTCTTGCAATAATTTTCGTGGTTTTTCTGCATGCCGGAGTACCTTATCCATTAAAAGGCTTAATACGGGTTTTTCTTATTCCAGTATTTTTTTTTATTTCGGGGATATTCTCAAATATAAGTAAATATGATAATGCAAAGGCATTTTTCAAACAAAAAAGTCAAAGTATACTGATTCCCTATTTCGCATTTAATTTACTTACATTTTTATTTTGGTTCTTTTTGGGGAGACACTTTGGAGCAGATGAGAACATCAAAACCAATGCTCTGGAATCATTTCTAGGAATATTTACAGCAACAGCAACAAGCCTCAAGCACTATGTACCTTTATGGTTTTTAGCATGTTTATTTGTAGTAGAGAGTTTGTATTTTCTTATTTTTAAGAAAATACAAACTAAAAAATATCAATTGCTCACCTTAGCTTTTCTCTTCCTGTTTTCTCTGCTGATGTATAATTTGGACATCAAGAGACTACCATGGAACATTGACATTGCACTGTCAATGATCATTTTCTATGGATTAGGAGCATATTTCAGAGATTTCGTCCTTAAAAATGAATCTATATCTTTTAAGAATATTGCTATTCTAACAGGAATTAGCATCTTAGCTGCCTTAATTGTTACATTAGCATATAACCTGAATGATGAAGCCAAAGTTTATATTAATCAATTAGGAAATTATTTTCTGTTTTTTATTGGAGCATTGGCAGGAATAGTTTTAATGACAGGTCTCATGAAATTAATTACAATGTTTCCAAAACATAATAAACTTATCTTATATATTGGAAGAAACACCTTGATTATTCTTGCCTTACATCTTATTACAGGAAGTGTTGTAAAAGCTATAACATATTATGGTTTTGGCCTGCCATTAACTATTTATGAAATACCTTATGTTACATTTGTTTATTCCATTTCATCAGTCATTCTATTGATTCCTGTAATATTCTTTATTAACAAATTCACTCCTTTTCTTTTGGGAAAGTTCAAAAGAAATTAGTTTCATATGAAAGCTCATGCCAAATTCATTATTTTCCTTTTCATTTGTACCCTTTGGGTAGGAATTTTTTTTATTCTGCCCGATTTTATTGATAATCCAATCAGTGGATTTAAAGGATTTTTGATTACGACTTTTCATTGGGGATTAATATGTTTTGCAACCTTCTTCCTGATCTATTTAATCGCAGTCAATAAATATCTTTTTAGCTTTCTCTTTCCCCTCTTATCTCTTACTGGTGCTGTACTGGGATTCTATCGTTATGCTTTTAAAGCCACCTTAACCCCAATGATAGTGGATGCTGCTTTAAATAATGATTACGGCACAACAATGGATTTAATATCTGTTGAACTTGTTATATTTGTGATTACTAGTTTAATTATTTCAGTATTATTTGTCCGTTTTAGATTCAAAAAAATTGAACTAACAAAACCGTATTGGCATTTATTGATCGCTTTGACTGGTTTATTCCTGTTATTTTCATTTAACACAAGAGTTAAAGCAAGTATCATCCAAAGATTCCCTTATAATATATTTTACAGCTTATCTGAGTATTCTAAACTCAGAAGCGCTCTTTCTCGAGAAAGAATTGATTTTGACCCTTATTTTTCATGTGATAATATTAATAACTCAGACTCACTTACTATTGTGCTTGTCATCGGAGAATCTGCAAGAGCTGATCATTTTTCATTGAATGGCTATCATCGGAAAACCAACTTTCGTTTAGAGAAAAGAAATAACCTGATTTCTTTACCTAATATGTACAGTGAGTATACCTATACTAACAGAAGTATCCCTCATATGCTGACAAGAGCTGACAGCGTTAATGAAAACCTTGCTTTTATAGAATCTTCGTTTATTTCATTGTTTAATAAGTGTGGATACCGAACCGAATGGATTTCAAATCAAGACCCCGCCGATAGTTATATTTATTTTATGAATGAATGTGATACAATCATTTATGCCCATCCGGAAAAATCAGTATATAATTATAATGAATGGATTGACGAGGACTTGCTCCCGTTTGTGGGAAATACAATGTTAAAGAAATTCCCGAAAAATTTATTTATTTTACATACTATTGGAAGTCATTGGTATTATAATAATCACTTTACCAAGGAGTTTGAAATATATAAACCAATTACCCGGAGTAGAATTATTAGTCAAAATAGCCCTGAGGAGATAATCAACTCATACGATAACACAATTGTATATACTGATTACTTTTTAGATAAAATTATTGAAAAACTGGAGAATAAAAATGCTCTGATGATTTACATTTCAGATCATGGAGAAGTACTTGGTGAAGATGGGATGTGGTTGCATGCAGGTGATCATACTGTTTCTAAGAATACTGCCTGCGTGATCTGGTATTCAGAGGAATATGCAACCCGCAACCCTGAAAAAACAGAAGCTCTCAATCAGCATAAAAATAAAAAATGGCGTACTGATTTTTTGTTTCATAGCATTTTATCTGCGGCAGAAATCCCAACAGCAGTAATAAAAAAAGATATGGATGTGTTTTCGTTAAAAAAATAGTCATTCAATATTTGTATTTTATTTCAGACATACAACATATTTAATTAACTGTAAATATGCAATTTAACTCTATAGAATTTGCAATTTTCTTACCTGTTGTTTTCGTTCTTTATTGGTTCGTCACCTATAAAAGTTTGAAATTGCAAAATTTATAAAAAAGGCACTCTTATTCCGGTAAATACTCATAAACCAGTTTTTCATTATTCGGGTTAATTACATATCTGAGTGTGTCAGATTGCATTTTATCCGAAAAAAAGCTTTTTTGCATTATTTGTTCAGGGAACCTAATACCAGCCATATCCAACATCGAATAAAAAATGTAACGCGCACTTATCGGTTTTTTTACATTGTTATTTAAATTCTCAACCTTTGTTTTGTAAATCTTATTGTACTCATCAGAGTACCAAACGAATAAAGGAACATGATAATCGTATTTTGTTATAACAGTACGCGCATGAAATAATACATTATCTTTTGTATCATACAAATTTTCACCATGATCGGAAAGATAAACAAATGAACTAACACAATCTACACTGTCAATTTTATCAATAATTTTTGATAAAAAATAATCAGTATATACAATTGAATTGTCGTAAGCATTGATAAATAATTCTTTATTCCT
>JBAYGQ010000200.1:0-5571 GCA_041666585.1 Bacteroidota bacterium | reverse complement strand
CTGCGATTTGCCTGTAAATTGTACCTTTTGGAATATCATTTATCAAGTCCTTGCTCATAGGAGTCAGTCCTTTTCCGTCAGGATAAGTTATTGTTATTTTATTTAGAATTCCTTTGTTACCACCATGCAGACCATAAGCAGGTTCAACGTCCCCGTCACCGAATACTATCATCTTCGTATTGTCTGCACCTAATTTTATTATTGTTTCGACGCCTAATCCACCGCGCCATTTCCCTGAGCCTGCGGAGTCCTCCACATATTCATGTTTCAGTACTAAATGCGGAGTCTGTCTTTCGAACATTTCATAATCCTGATCCAGAACTCCACCTGATGCGTCAATCATCCCAATGTGGTCGTAACCGTCATCGCCTTGCAAAGCCCCTGAACCACCCTTGAGTCCCATAAAACAAATGTCAACATATTTTCTTCCCGTGCCGGGATGTAATCCTGTGAACAAAGAGCAAAGAAGATGATTCCATCCGGCTGTTACTTTTTCCGGAATAGCCGCAGATAAAGCTTTAAAAATGGAATCGGCTACCTGCGGGCATAAGTGATTGCCGAAAGTTGTGGCTTTAGGATAAGAAGCATTCAGAATTGTACCTTCTGGCACGATGTATTTCAACGGTTTTATCATTCCTTCATTATGCGGGATGTTAGGATTTACCATTTGCAAAAAAGTCAATGTAATAGCCGAGCAAGTAGATGTATAAGTACCGTTAACAAATCCGTTTGTTTGTGGAGATGATTTGGAAAAATCGAATGTTATTGATTCATCTTTAACTGTTATCAGTGAATGAATATTGAAAACTGTCCCGGGATGTTTACCGTCATAATACACGCGGCTGTTACCTTCATAGACTCCGTTAGGTATGTTTCTGATTTCTTTTTTCATCATCTCTTCTGTGGAGTTGAAAAGCTCCTGCTTGTGTAATTCAAAAGTTTCAGTACCATATTTTTCGACAAGAAACTGAAGCCTTCTTTCTCCTAAAGTACAGGCTCCTATTTGTGCCATTATGTCTTCCTGCACCATTTGCAATCTAATATTAGCGAAAATCAAATCCCAAACATCTTTTCTTTTCTTACCTTTTTCAAATATTTTAACGGCGGGAATCCTTAAAGCTTCTTCCCAAACTTCCGTAGCATTCGGATTATAGCCTCCCTGAACCGCTCCGCCGATATCAGCCTGATGTCCTTTTGCGGCAGACCAGCCTATAAGTATATCATTATGGAAAATCGGCTTAAAAATAGCAACATCGTTATTCTGGTTGCCCATTGAAAATACATCGTTATGAATTATCACGTCGCCGGGATAAATCTCATCAGCAAAATAATCAAGTATTACTTTGCAAACCGGACCCAATGAAAACGACAATATAGGAAGGTTCTCAGTCTGTTCAAGCATTTGCCCTTTGGCGTCGTAAAGCCCTGTAACAAAATCCTTAGCTTCACACAGTATCGGCGACCTTGTGGTTTTTGTAAGAGAGATACTCATCTCATCGGTTATAGATTTGAATGATCTCTGAAAGATTGAAAGCAATATTTTATCGATTCTTTCCATATTATTTTGATTTATTTACATTTTTCAATTTTAATCCTTTAGGATATGCTTCTTTGCTATACACAATAAAAGAACAGTAATCATCAATCGTACAATTATAAGTTTCGCTGATAAATATTGAAGTATTTACTTTCTCAATGATTGCAGGTCCGGTGATTAGATTGTTGCTTATCGGCATATCTCCGTTATATACCGGAACCTCTGTCATCTCGTTTGTCTCCGGCATATATACCTGACGTCTGCCTTTTAAGGCTGTTTCTAAAGGGACGCTTTCAATTTTTTCTGAAAGAAATTTCGGACGGTCAATCCTGCCTATACAGCGAAGTCTGATATTTATTGATTCAATTTCTGCACCTTCTCTTATTGAATAACCGAATAAACGATTATGTTCCTGATGGAAAGCCTCGGAAATATTAGTAAGATTTAAATGCTCTATGTCTTCCCATTTGACCGGCAACTGCACTTCGTGGTATTGTCCGACATATCTTAAATCCATTATCGGAAAAAATTCGATATTCTCTTTTTTCACACCTTCGGATATCAGTGTTTCGGTGCCGGATTTTTTCATTTGATTAAATAAATTCAGCAATTCACCTTTAATGAATTTTGAAAACGAAGCAAGATAGGACTGAACATAATCATGCTTCAAATCTCCAAGTAACATACCTGCTGCACAGAAGATTGAAGCTGTATTTGGTATCAAAAACATCGGGATTTCAAGTTCCTTGCAAATTTCACCTGCATGAATTGCACCGGCTCCACCGGCAACAATAAACAGAAATTCGCGGGGGTCGTGACCTTTTTCAATTGAAACCTGCCGTACTCCCTGCGCCATGTTAGAATTAATTATCCTAAACATACCCGCGGCAGTATCGAGCAAAGAAAGTGATAATTTTGAAGCAAGATTCTTTTCAGTTAGTTCTTTTGTTTTATTTATATTCAATTTTATTTTACCGCCGGCAAAGTAATCAGGATTCAGATACCCAAGGATTAAATTAGCATCGGTGCATGCCAGCTGTTCACCTCCACGGTCATAGCAAATAGGACCGGGAGCCGCACCTGCACTTTGCGGTCCCATGTGGAGTAAACCGCCGCTGTCAATCCAGCCGATACTTCCTCCTCCTGCACCTATAGTTACTATGTCGAGAGAAGGCAAAGCGATTTTATATCTGTTTATTTCACCTTCCGTGCTTGTCAGGCATTCATTGTTTACAACTAAACTTGCGTCGAAACTTGTTCCACCCATATCTACTGTAATACAATCTTTGTATCCGAGAAGGTTTGCATAGAACACTCCTGCTGTCGGTGCAGCGGCTGGTCCTGACAGTACTGTAACCGCAGGAGATTTCTTTACTATATCCGGAGTAACAACGCCGCCGTTTGACTGCATAATTAGTAGTTTACCTTTGAAATTAATTGACTCGAGTTTATTTGTCAATTTATCCAAATAATTAGCTACTACAGGACCGATGTATGCATTAACAACAGTTGTGCTGACTCTTTCATAAAACCTAATTGAAGGAAGAACGTCTTTTGAAGCTGTAATGAATTTATCAGAAAATCTTTTTTTTAGATATGATAAAGCTATTTCTTCGTGCAAAGAATTTATAAATGAATTCATAAAACAAATTGCAATTGCCTCTACATTTTCCTTTTCAAGTTTATCTGCAACTTCTTCAAGATTTTTATGAGCGATTTCTTTCAGCACTTTTCCTTGTGAATCAATTCGTTCATCAACAGTGAATCTTAAATATCTCGGTACTAAAGGCGTAACGTTCCTGTAGTGATTATTGTATTGTTCCTCTCTTATGCCTCTTCGCATTTCGAGGGCATCCCTGACCCCTTGAGTTGTAATAAGTGCTGTTTTAGCTCCTCTCAGAGTTAGCAATGCATTCGTTGCGACTGTTGTACCATGGACAATGGTTTCAATGTTCGAAATAAGCTCATCGAGAGCTAAGTTCAAAATACCTGCAATATCTTCAATTCCTGATATTACACCGATAGAAGGGTCTTCGGGAGTGGAAAGGGTTTTATGAATAGTCGTACTTCCAATATCTGAAATCATTATGAAATCGGTAAACGTTCCGCCTACATCAATACCAAGCTTATATTTCATAATACTTCATTCCAAATATTTTTATTTGCAATTCAATTTTTTCGGATTTCTTCAAAACTCAAAACTTCTGTAATTTTCAATGCTTAATTTTCAATTTTCAAGACTCAAAACTTCTGTAATTTTCAATGCTTAATTTTCAATTTTCAAAACTCAAAACTTATAAAATTTTCAATACTTAATTTTCAATTTTCAAAGCTTAACAGTAAGTTCCTTTATATGCAGTAAAGATATAATCATCTTTTTCAAATGAACCTTCCATCAGAATCTCTACAGCATCTTTTAAAATTAAATTATGTTCTTCGATAGGCAGAACTAAACCACTAAAAACCGTAGTATACAATTCTTCCTGAGAAAAATTTTCAGGGAATTTTTTGCTAAGACTGAATAATTTTTCTGTTAATTTCAGATTATTTTTATAAAGACTGATTGAATTACCCAATAATTCAGAATCAACCTTTACACCATTAATCTTATAAATTTCGTCTAATATATCCTGAACAAAATAATGATTCAAAATATCACCGATAATAGTATGAAAATACTGTGGAAAATTTATATACTTAATAAATTTACATTTATCACTTATTTTGCTTATTTCTTCTAACACCTGCAAAGTATGGCATTGGGAAGGTAGTAGAAAACCATCGAATCCCTCAAGATTTCCATTGTTTACTAACTCCAGAATTCCACTGAACATACTGCAAGCCTGATGGCTTGACATATCAGGTTTAGTGTTCTGAGGCATTTTGAATTCCTCTCCAACTATCCCGACGGCAAGACCGTTTGCTGCATGAATAATTTCTCTTGGGAAAAAGTTTGGAATCATTCCAATTAGGACTCTATTGCTGGCCTGCTCTTTCCATTTCTTAGCGGCAGTAAAATTATTATCGAGTACTGTATTTTTGCAGTAGTTGTGAATTTCTGAAAGCGTTTTCATAATTCCCTTCCCTTTAATTTATATAAATACAAAAGCTGAAAAAACCTCTTGAAAAAAATCTAATTTAATTCTATTTAAATCATCCATTCAAATATTAACAGACTATTACCAGGTTATCTCAGTTTCCCGCAAACATTTATTAATTTTGTTTTTTTCAACATCCGAAAAACTATTATTTATCATGCTTAAAAATTTCAATTTTTTCAGATTTTCAATTCCTTTAGGTAAACTACTTAATTTATTATTTGTTAAAGTCAGATACTCAAGGTTCTCAAGTTTGCAAATGCTCTCAGGTAAATTCTCAAGCTTGTTAGAATGTAAATCAAGTTTTTCAAGTTTTTCAAGATTTCCAATGCTGTCGGGAAGACTTGAAATATCATTTTCAGCTAATCCGAGAAATGTAAGGTTTAACAAATTACCTAAGCTTTCAGGTACAGAAATAATCTTATTATTGTTCAGTCCCAGATATACGAGATTTTTCAACATTCCGATTTGCTCAGGAATTTCTGTAATTAGGTTATAATCAGCACCTAACCACTCAAGTTTTTCAAGATTTGTGATACTCTCAGGCAGGGAAGACAAGTTATTTCTCTTTAAGTAAAGCCAGACAAGACTTGTCATATCGCCAAGATTCAATGGTATTGTTACAAGTTCATTTTTATATAAATTTAAATATTCTAAATTTTTCAGTTCAAAAAGTTTTTCAGGCAAAGAACTAAGAAAATTTTTTTGCAGGTCCAGCCATTCCAAATTGACTAAATCTCCAAAGCAATCCGGCAGATATTCAAGATTATTTTCGTATAGATTAAGTTTTCTCAGGTTAACCATTTTACAAAAATCATCCGGAAGTTCTTCTATGTCCTTATACTGCAAATCCAGCATAAACACTTCCAAAGGTTCTTTGATAGCATCTTCTAAAGAAACAAATATTTTTTTGCCTGAAATCAATTATCTATCCAT
>JBAYGQ010000199.1:0-5604 GCA_041666585.1 Bacteroidota bacterium | reverse complement strand
TGCAGGATGCAAAGATAATGAACATAAAAAAAGATAATATGATGATTATATTTTTCATTTGATTATCATGATGATGAACTCATCCGATGACCGGGAGTCTTCGGATGAGTAGATTTAAATTTATTTAATTTTCTTCAATGCTTCTTCTGTTGCATTCAGCATCGGTTCAACCGATAAGGGCTGATCGACTGCACCTTTCATCCATAAATCGGGTAACATTCTGCCTTGAATTAACATTCTCTGCATCTCTGTTCCGAGATTTTTTCCGCTTATGAATTGCTCCATTTGAAATTCGATTAGATGTCCCAAAGGATACGCCGAAAGATAGAGAGGATAGTCAATCATGTGCGAATAAATTGCAAGTATCGGTGAGTCTTTTTCTCCGAAAACGGGAGCATAGTATTTATTCCAGACTTCAACCGCAATTTTGATTACTTCCTTCTTAAGCTGTTCCGGTGTAGCATTCGGATTCTTGTATAACCACTTCCATACATTCATATCAACAAGCGATACACCCATAATTTCATAGCATGACCAGAAATTATCAAGCGTCTGAAGATTGGCTTTATCCGGATTATTCTCCTTTATGCCGAGTAATTCTAAATCCCTTTTCTGGAAAACAAATGCCCAAGCCTCAGTAAATGCAGTATTCGGCACACCGCTCATCACCCAGTTATCAACATCCTGAATGTTAATAGTCTGCTCTGTATTATGACCGAATTCATGCGTTGCAATGTTGTAACCTTTGTAATTCATTCCGTTGGCACCTATCCTCGTACGCAGGTATGATTTATCTGCTTTCATTTCAGCTCCTGCGGCATGTCCTGCACCGCGGGAAGCATCTACCTGAACTTTTAATGCAATAAACTGAGCTTTCTCTTTTGTAAAACCGAGCTTAACAAGGATATTTGCCAAATCGTTCTGTACTGCGGTTATGTTAGGATATTTTTTAATTGTAGCTTTATCCAATTCTTCCTGCGAAATTGAACTTCTTGATTTAAAGCCGTCATACCAGATATCGAAAGGCTGAAGTTTTCTTCCGAGACGCTTTGCAATAAGTTCTGCAGTCTGCTTTACCTGAGGTGAAGAAACTAATTTTACAAAAAGTTCTTCGACTCTTTGTTGCGGTATTTCGAATTCCTGTTCAAATTTTCTGCTGATATAAGTAGGATAATTCGGACTGAATTTATCTTCAGCTTTTAGTGCTTTAAAACTTGTCAGCAGGTACTGATAGCGTGTATCAGGTTCCGGTTTGGATGTTACTTCTTTTCCGTTTTTGTAAATTTTGTTTGTAACGGGATTCCACATACAATCATTTTTATTGATTACTTCCTGGGGAATTTCCTGAGTTATAATTCTTTTCATAACTTCATAAATCATTTTTTGTTTTTCGAGTCCGTCGGGCTGACCGTAATGAGTTTTCAATTCGTCTCGCAAGCCCCAGTGGCTGATAAGTTTCATCTCTTTGGGGAAGTAAGTTTTGTTGTTCTGGTCAATCAGATTACCCATATATACATTGTATTCGGATATGTAGAAATCGGCATCTGCGAGCGACTTCGAAATACTTGCCGTAACCGAAGCAGGTACTCTTGAATTAAAGAAATCGCCTAATCTTGCATAAGCCCATTGTTTGCGGTCCCAGTTCGGGGCAAGTTTTATTTTCTCATCCAAAGAATAGAATGGGAAGTTTAAAAGCAACTGGAATGCAATCTTATTTTCAAAAAAATCATCATTCAGATGTGCAAACGGGTCCCATGCGGCAAATGAATTGTCAATCGGCAGAAGTTCTCCCATATCCAATTGTACGGGTCGGCTCACATCGAGAGAAACCTTTCTGAAGTTGCCGCGGATAATTTCAAAATTGGTCTGAAGTCTGTTGAATAATTTATCCAAATCTTCAGCTTTTCCAACAAAATTTTTCTCACAGAATTCTGAAAATTCGCTTGGTTTACCGTCTTTTTCAGTCCATAAATTTGCAACCTGCTGAACTCCTTTTTCGATTCTGAATTTATTAGCTTCTCCGTGTTTTTTTAATAACAGAGCTACCGTATTGTCAATTGTTGCTTTGTCAATAATTCCCATTTTCATACCTTCGTTTGTACAACATGAGTCGTCTTTATTAGATCAATTAGTCAGTAATAATGCGACCATCAGCATTAATCCGACAGAAAAAAATGTTTTCATTTCAAATCCTTTTAAATGTATAAAAAATAATTTTTGTTCATTTTGTTCATTTCAGTTTGTAAACCGCTTTTACGAACCTTCCTTTGCTTGTGTTCAGTACACAATAATACACACCGTTTGCAGAATTAGCTAAGGCATTTTTCAGATTGAAAACGTGTCTGCCTTCGGCAAGAAATTCATTCTTAATATTCATTTCTTCATTTCCCAGAACGTCATAAATCCCCAAATTTACTTGACCGCCTTCTTGTAAATTAAGAGCAACAGTCAATGTGTTATCAAACGGATTGGGATAAACAATAATAATATCATTTGTATTTTTCTGAATTTCTTCGTCAACATCGGTTATTACAGTTAAAAATAAAGTATCGCTGGTTACAGTTCCACAATCATTTGTAATGGTACAATAAAAATAACTGTCGCTGTATTTAACAACATTTTCATTGGAAATAAAAGTATTACTTGTCGCTCCGAGTATAGCAAATCCGTCATTGTACCATTGATAATATAAAATACCTGAACCTGTTGCTTCAACATCCATTTCAAGTTTTTGAGATTCAAATATTGTTTTGTTTTTCTCAGGTTGTTTTGTAATGTTTACATTCGGTTTAATAAACAATCTGAACGGATTTGACGAACCGGTTTTACCGGAGGGAACATCCTTGACATTTACAGAATACAATGCGGAATCTGCCTCCTGCAAATTTGTTATTCTTAATGTTTTAGATGTTGCACCGCTTATTCTGCCTCCATCCTGAAGAGGAGCTCCGTTTTTCTGCCATTGGAATTCGCATTGAGAAAATGTTGTGGAAGTCTCAACGCTGAAATTGCCCGTACTTCCTTTGCAAAGTATTTGATTAGGTAAATTTGTCAATACCAGACCTTCGTGCCAGCCTTGTCTCCAGTCGCATAAAACTCGGGCGGAAATGTTGTTTCTGGTCAAATCCTGAGTTGTTGTACCGTTACCTTCTTGAAATCTCCAGTATGCTACCAAGCCGGTTTCGTTACCCGTTAGTTTGTTATTCATAGTGCTTTTCAACTGAGGCAGAGTTTTTACAAAATTCCAGATTCTTACTTCATCAATAGAGCCGTTGAATGCTCTTCCACCCCAAAGTTTATTACCTATATAAAGTTTTTTCCCTTTATTGTCTGTCATTTTTCCTTTAGGGACAGTTTGATTAATATTTTCTTGTTCAACACCGTTAATGTAAAGTTTTATGGTTGAATCGCCGTCGAATGTAGCAGCTACGTGATTCCATGTATTATAAGTAATAAGATTAGGCTTTGTAAAAATTTCACCTTTCTTTCCGTTTTCATTTAAAGTATAAAACCTAAGACTTCTGTCCGAGTGAATGAAGAACATATAGCTGTCTTTATCAACGATTCTCGGCATATACCCGGCATTACGGGGATATATCCAGGCTTCAATTGTGATTTTATTTGTAAGATTCAATACAGGTAAACTGTCAACTTCAGCGGAAGAACTACTACCGTTAAAATCGAGCGCACTTTCACCGTCAAATACATACACATTTCTATTAACGCTGTACTGATGGTCAACATTTGATATAACTAATTTCGGCTGATATGTTCCCGGCTCTGTATAAGTGAATTCAGGCGATTGAAGCTTCGAGTCGCTGTTGCCTCTGTTCAGGAAATCCCAGTTCCAGCTTGTAGTAGGAGTATTCGAAAGAGTACTCTCGGTAAATTTAATCTTGAGCGGAGCATGTCCGGTTAGAGGATTTGTACTGAAATTAGGTACAGAGTATTTTGTCGGCATACCGAAGTATTCCATAATTCTTGAAATAAGTTCATACCTGTTATTCGGGTCTGCTCTATCATAGAGTTCAGTCATCGGATAAACCGAGCCGAAAGTTTTACCGCCTTTGGGAAATAAGTTCTGAACTGCGGATTGACCGTAGCTTGGTTCTACAAATGCTACCTTACCGTCACCGACGAAAATTTTATCAATTGAATTAAGTGAGGTGAATCTTGAACCTACAAAAAACATCCCGTTTGTAATTGCATTGGGATTTCCAATAAGCGTATCGAGAGTACTGTTGTCGTCACCGTCTTCAGTACTTTGGATGCCCATCATTTTAAGAAATTCTTTATCATTTCTCTGGTCCCAACCGAAAACTTCAGTACCTTCAATATATAAATTTCCTGTTCCCTTGACTAAATATTTTTTAACTATTTCCGCCATCCAGTCATCGAAACCGACAACTCTTGAACCTCCTCCGTCAGTGTACCCTTGAGCACCGAAACATAAAAATACTGCACCGTATCCGTCGAGACTTGTAGGGAATTTATCGGTATAGATATAATCGAATCCTTGTCTTTTAAGAAAACTCGAAATAAAAGCACCGCTAAAACCTCTTGTATTTAATGCTCCGTCAAAAACAAGAATACCGCCGCTGATTATCGGAATTTCAAACTGCATCTCGGCACCAAAAATAATTTCAGCATCATCGCAGGTTACGGTTAATTTTAATTTTGCAAAACGTGAAGTAGCATTTTCACTGATTTTAATTTGGAATTCAGGCGGCAGATATGTGTTACTGTCTGCATAAATTGTAGCTGTGTACTCACTTTTTGTTACAGTTACCTGAGGGTCAAGAGATTCTAACAGAAAATGTACTTTATCTGATTTTACATAATGTGCGTAATTTCTGATTATAAATCCCAAATCTGCTGAATGTCCCGGTTGAAACGGTCCAATATTAAGAGAATCCACAACATTAACTCTAATAAGTTCTAATCTCAGTTTGCGTGGAACATCTGCATTTTGAACTGTCAAAGCATTAAATGCGTTTACTCGTCCTGCACCTAACTGATTAATATAATTTTTATTAAGTGTATCTATATCTGTGGCTGAACCGAGAATCTGTTTAATTATTTGCTCATTTGTCCATTTAGGATGGAAAGATTTAATATATCCGAACACACCTGCGGCGGCAGGGCTTGCCATAGAAGTTCCCTGGTATCTTGTGTATTGTCCCTTAAGAACTGTTGACATAATTCCGCCGTCCACACCATTGTCTCCTCCGGGAGCGGCTATATCAACACCTTTACCGTAATTCGAATAATAAGCCCTTGTATCTTTAGACGAAACAGATGCTATGCTGATTATCTTAGGATAGCAGGCCGGAAAGAAATTTGCACTACTGTTGTCATTACCTGCAGCACAAATAACTATGCTCCCAAGAGTCGTGGCATAACGAATAGATTCTGCTTCCGAAGCAGAATAACCGCCTCCGCCCCAACTGCAATTAATTACATCGCAACCCATTTCTGCAAGATATACTATACCCTCATAGCCTTTCTCAATATAATTATAATTGGGTGAGGAGTGGGAGGTAGGCAGAAATTTTACATTCCAGGTAATTGAAGCAATTCCTTCCTTATTATTGGTAACACCTG
>JBAYGQ010000198.1:0-5623 GCA_041666585.1 Bacteroidota bacterium | reverse complement strand
TGTAACTTTAGATGAAAAAATTGCCGAATTGCGATTAATTGATGAAGCTAAAATTGTTTTTAACCAGAAAGGAGGTTCTTTTGATTACAGTTCAGTTTACATTTTTGGTGTACGGGATAAGGATTCTTTAAAAATTTCACTAAAGGATATAAGTGGTTTTAAACTCGAAAATGGAACTGATTATCAAGTCCTGCAGCTTTCAATTAGAACATTATTGAATATAAAGGATAAAATAAGCTGTATCTATTTAGATAAAGAGTTTATTTGGTTTGATAAAAAGTTTATTTGGTTCGATAAAAATGGCGGTCAAATTATTAATGCCTCTTTGAATAATATAACAATTATTGGTAATGATGAAAAGGGTAGAAAAATTAATGTTGGATTAGATAAAGTTGTTTATTTAGGATGTAATCCTACCAAGATTGATGGTACTGATGTTGATTCCATTGGTATTTTTTTTGCAGTTGTGAGTTCAGTTTTAACTATTATTTATTTATATCGATTACATTAATAATCTTATATGGTTATATATATTAAAATAAGGTATTGTTAAATATGAGAGTTTTAATATGAATTACAGAATTTTAGTTTTTTCTATAATATTTTTTACTTTTATGTTAAGTTGTAATGATAATACTACAACTTCAACATTTATACCTACTGAATATGGGACTGTTACTGACATTGACGGAAATGTTTACAAAACAGTCAAAATAGGAACACAGTGGTGGATGGCTGAAAATCTCTCAGTTTCCCGTTATTGCAACGGTGATTCAATACCTGATATAAGCGATTCAGCACAATGGGTAAGCTTAATAACAGGTGCCCGGTGTAATTATGGTAAAGACACTTCTATGGAAGCAATATACGGAAAACTATACAATTGGTATTCAGTTAATGACTCACGTGGATTAGCTCCAATCGGCTGGCATGTACCGAGCATAAATGAATGGACAATTCTTACAGATTATCTTGGTGGTTCCAATGTAGCCGGCGGCAAAATGAAAGAAGCCGGAATATCGCACTGGCAAAGTCCTAATACCGGAGCAACCAATGAAAGTGGATTTTCTGCACTTCCAGGAGGTTATCGTTATTACGAGGGCTCGTTCGACAGCGAAGGTGAAAGCAGTTGCTGGTGGTCTTCTTCGATACACAGTGGAACACTTCCTTTGTCCTGGGGTCTGAACTACTTTCACCCCTATATTGGTTGGAATTTCGGGAATCGT
Source organism: Bacteroidota bacterium (assembly GCA_041666585.1). GTDB lineage: Bacteria > Bacteroidota > Ignavibacteria > Kapaibacteriales > UBA2268 > JBAYGQ01. The sequence continues at coordinate 4,397 of JBAYGQ010000198.1, read as the reverse complement.
GGCTATGGGTTTTCTGTTAGATGTATTAAAGATTAATTTAATATCGAAAATTTATGAAGGGTTTCATTATGAGCAAAATATTAGTATTATCTATAATTATATTTACTTTTATGTTAAGTTGTAGTGATAATACAACTCCTTCAACATTTATAAAAACTGAGTATGGGACTGTTACTGATATTGACGGAAAGATTTATAAAACCGTCAAAATAGGAACACAATGGTGGATGGCTGAAAATCTCAATGTAGAACGTTATCGTAATGGTGATTCAATACCACATATTACAGACCATACGAAATGGGAAGGAGGAATGTTCAACAATGATGCCTGGTGCTATTACAATAATGACCCTGCAATAGGAGCGGTTTACGGAAAACTATATAATTGGGATGCAGCAGAAGATCCACGCGGTTTGGCACCTATAGGTTGGCATATACCAACTGATGCGGAATGGACAACCCTAACGAACTATCTTGGAGGAGAAGAAACAGGAGGTAAAATGAAGGAAAAAGGTACAAAAAATTGGTTTAGTCCAAATACGGATGCTACTAATTCAAGCGGATTTTCCGGTCTTCCAGGTGGAATACGTTCAAGCGGCATTTATGTAGATTTCCAGGATATCGGAATAGAAGGTTATTGGTGGTCTTCTACTGAAGGGACGGGACAATTCTCGTCTTACCACTTATGCTTGGAATTACACAGCGCTTACAACTTCTCATACTCACGTTTAGTTTATGATAAATCAGGAGTTTCAGTGCGTTGTGTCAAAGATTAATTCTAAATTTAAATATTTAGTGTTTTGGTTTACAGAAAATAATTAGAAAGAAAAATTATGAGACACTTTATCATATCAATAATAATAATAGTTTTAAGCTTTTTTCTTTCTTCATGTTTGAAATTTAAATTGAGTGATCCTCCGGAAATCCTTCCTGTAATTTCAAGCATCAGCCCTGATTCAGCCGGATTCGGAGATACTGTTATTATTAGAGGCTCAGGCTTTGACTTTATTCGTGGAGGTAGCATTGTTACATTCAACTCAGTACAGCCGCAATTTGGTAGCGATTATCTTAGCTGGAGTGATTCTTTAATTAAAGTAAAAGTGCCATGGACTACAAGCGGCAAAGTATATGTAGAAGTAGATGAGAATAAAAGCAATGGAGTTAATTTTATAATAAAACCAATTATACATTTGCCGATTGAATACGGAATAGTAAAAGATGTAGATAGTAACACATATAAAACAGTCAAAATAGGCAGTCAATGGTGGATGGCTGAAAATTTGAATGTAAGTCATTACCGCAACGGCGATATAATACCTCAGGTAACAGACTATCATCAATGGGATAAATGGGATACCATAACATCCGGTGCCTGGTACTACTTAAATAATGATACTGTAATAGGAGCAATATACGGTAAGCTTTACAATGCCTATGCTGTGCTTGATAAACGTGGGATAGCTCCCGAAGGCTGGCATATTCCAACTGATGCCGAATGGTCAATATTAACTTCCTATCTGGGCGGTGAATCGGTAGCAGGCGGCAAATTAAAAGAATCCGATACCACTCACTGGCAGAGCCCAAATTATGGGGCTACCAACGAAACCGGTTTTACTGCTCTTCCCGGCAGTATCATCAGCTATAGAGGTGATTGGTGGACTTGTACGGAGTACGACACTTCTTATACTTTTTACTGGGCAAGAAGTTTATACTGTTACACCAATATTATCGATAGGTTCTATAGTTATAAAAAATCAGGTTTTTCTGTTCGTTGCGTCAAGGACTAATTGTCGATTTGGAAAAGCAAAATAAATTGAGTAATTTTAGTAGAAATTTTTTAATAACCTTTTGATTGTTTAAGGAAAATAAAATGAAAGCTATTAAATACTTTTTTTTATTCATTTTACTTATCATAGTCGCATGTAGCGGCAAGAAAAATTCATTTAACATTGCCGTATCTCCTGACAAGAAAAACCCGGAATACCGCAGTATCAATTCAATTACAGAAAACTACTCTAAATATACCGATAATAAGATTAAATTCAATTTGAAATATGGGACAGCCTATACCTTTGATAAAAACGTAAACTACCTAAACAACAAAAAAGAAAATGACGACTTCGCAATTATTTATAACGATATATACAATGCAAACGACGAGAGAATAGATAAAATCAAGGGAGTTAGAACTATTTTCCCTATTTCATCCAAATTCCTTTATATAATCTACAAAAAAGGTATAGTATTCAATAATATCAACGAATTGTTCGAAGGTAAAAGATTAGCTATTTTAAGCTATGATAAGAAACTGATATTAGGATTATTGAGCGATCTGGGGGTTGATACTTCTAAAGTTAATGCTATTAAAACACAGTATGACTATTCGATTCTCGACACAAATATCAGAATAGATAGTCTGGATTTTTATAATAATTATTCTAAACTTGTTGAGATGCCTTATGACATAGAGGTATCATTCATTTCTGTTAATTTCAACTTCAGAGGACGATTAAATAAATTCTTTAAGAAACACGATGAATTTACATTTTTCTCAATTGATGATTATAGACTGTACAAGCAGGGTTCATTTGTAGATGGCTTTTGTGAGAAAAAGAAGTTCTACTCACCATATATTTTGCCAAAGGGAGTATTCGGGAATGAACCTGTAGAGCCTATTCTGACTATAAGGCAAGACCTGATTTTAATAGGCAAAGAAAGTTTAGAGGAAGATGTAATATTTGATTTTGTTAAGTACGCTTTTGAGAAAAGCGGTAGAATTAATATGAAATTGTATGGCGCTGCTCTTGATAACATTAATCCTGCATTTCCATACCATGAAGGCACTCTGATTTATCTGAATAAAGCTGAGCCTACATTCCTTGAAAGATACGGAGATAAATTAGTTAAAATTGCTGGCGGTATCGGTGCCTTAAGTACTGTTATAACTTCTTTAATTCTTTGGCGCAAAAAGAGAAGAAAAAAAGTTATGAACCAGCATTATATTAAATTACTCGACTATAAAGAGAAATTGCATAAAACAAATGATAAAACTGAATTAGACCGATTATATTCTGAAATAAGAATTATTCAGTTAGATATGGCTCATCAAATTAAAAACGAAAAGATTATTGTTGATGATAATATCAGTATTATTAACAGCTTAATTCAAAGTCTCGAAGATTATTATTATAATAAAATCAGCAGTCAGAGTAAAGGAGAGCATAAAGAGATTTAAAGAATGTAAGTGGAGTACGTTTTGCTTGGAAATAGAAAATGATAATATTTCTGAATATTTTTTGCATAATTTGCCTGGTATCATAGTGTTACCCTTTCGTTATTTAAGAATTTCTAAATTTAATTAAAAATCCTCTCTTTTTCTACTGTATCTGTTTTCGAGGTAACATCAGATAGATTTTTGAACAAATTGCGTTTTATATATTCCTCTGTGGTCAGGGACGGGATTGAACCGCCGACACGTGGATTTTCAGTCCACTGCTCTACCAGCTGAGCTACCTGACCTGCTTCTCGCTTTTTACAAGATTACAAAATTAATAAATTTTCCCGAATATAATTTATTTTTTTTATTTTGCATTATGTATCTTTGTATTTATTTTTTTACTTTTCGTGAGAACTGCTATGTCTAAATCTATTCTTGTTATTCTCGTCGGAAAAAGGAATGATGCCGCTGTTAATGTTCAGAAAATCCTCACAGGCTGGGGCTGTACTATTAAAACGCGGCTCGGTATCCACGACGGAGTTTTAGATAATTGTTCGGACGAAGGTCTGATTATCCTTGAACTTGTCGGTACTAAAGAGCAAAATGATGAGTTGTTGAGGAAGCTGAACCTGCTCTCGGATGTGAAAGCGGAGTTGGTTACTCTCACTTTGTAATTAATTTTATATACTATTCTATGTTTTCTGAGAACTGCTCCGGCTTTTTGGGATGGTTCGCAAAAGTTGTGTTTTTGTTTTTAAAATCAGGAATTATATTATGACTCCAAAAAGATTTTGTGTAATAGGACTCGGATATTTCGGGCAGTATCTGGCTCTGAAGCTTTCCGAAGCGGGTGCCGAAGTGCTTGCAATAGACCGCGACGAAGACAGGGTAGATGCAATTAGTGACAAAATTACTTATGCGGTTACTATGGATTCCACTGATGCTAAAACATTGCATAGCCTTGGTTTGCAGGATATGGATGCCGTGATTGTGGCTATAGGGGAGGGATTCGAGAGTTCTATACTGACTACAGCGGTTCTGCAGGAAATCGGAGTTAAGCGAATTCTGAACCGCATTACTTCTCCTATTCATGAGCGTTTGCTGAAGCTGATGTCAATCGACGAGTTGCTTGTACCGGAAGCGGAAGCGGCGGCACAACTTGCGAACCGGCTTATGATTC
>JBAYGQ010000197.1:0-5639 GCA_041666585.1 Bacteroidota bacterium | reverse complement strand
TAACCACTCAATCCCCGCCGCATAGTTATCTTCCTCTATTCTGGTTTCACTTCTTAAATCTTCTGTCTTGGCAAGCATTACGGAAACTGAAGGTGCAATTCCTATAAGATTTCCCTGAGAATAACCCGTAATAGTCGAAAGTACCGCAGTACCGTGGTTCTCCTGACCTGGATTATCCGGTTCCTGCAATGAGGTTGTATCGTCATCAAAAATAAAATCGTGCTCTGCAATAACATTAATATTTTGAGTAGCAGAGTGTTTTCTCCAGCCAAATCCGGTGTCTAAAACACCGAGCAAAATATCCTGACCTCCTATACCTAATTTATGCAGAAAGGGAACATTCATTAAATTTGCCTGATTATAAGAATTTCCATACGAATAATAACCGCAGTTTGAATAAGAAGAAATGAAGATTTCTTTGACAGCACTTGTGAAAGATTTTTGATTTTTTTCAATAGAAGTCAAAGGAAATAGTTTGCTTCCGGTCGGTTTAACAGCACGCACAAACGGTAAGGATTCAATATTCAAAGCAGTAAGGGAATCACATTCGACAACCAGATAATTGCGCCAGCGAAGTTTCAGTAGAATTTTTGCACCCTGAAATTTAATCTGTTCGATATAATTATTATAAACAGGTGCGTCAGAAATTGAAATCAAAGAATCTTTCTTTAATACTTTGGCTCTTCTTTGAAGACATTTTTCAGAGTGTATTTGTAATGTAGTATTGTAAAGAGAGGAACCTATCTCAAATTTTTCAGGACCTTTGTCCTTCAGGAAAACCCTGTAAGTGCCGGAAATAGCAGTATTAGCGGTAAAAACAAATAAGACTATAATAACTAAGTAAATCCTCTGACTCATAAACATCAAAAACAATTTCAGAAATATCTTGTCGTTTTATAACAATTACAAAACATAGTAAATTAAGCAAAAAACAAAAAATAACGCAGGAATAAATGTGATTTTCCTAAAAAACAGAATCGAACGTGAGCAGATTACTATACAAAAAATGATTGAGCTTTATTGCAAACTCAGCCACAAATCAGTTAGTCTTTGCAAAGATTGTACTGAAATTTACGAATATGCAATGAAAAGGTTGGAGAAATGTCCTTTCGAAGACGAAAAGCCGACTTGTATCAATTGTCCGGTTCACTGCTACCGAGAAACTGAAAAACAAAAGATTCGCGAAATCATGCGATTTTCAGGACCCAGAATGCTAAAACACCACCCTGTTTTAGCAATTATACATCTTATTGATAACAGGAAAAAAGTAATACAAAACAAGATTAATAATAATTGAATACATTTAAATCAATATTTTTTTCTAAATTTGAAATATCGAAATATCAAGAAGTAATCTAAGTTTGCTATGTCTAAAAAAGAAATTCCGGTAACTCAGGCTATAAGATTTTTGAAACAAAAATCAATTCCTTATGAACCTTATTTTTATGAATACGAGGAAAAAGGTGGTACATCTCAAACAGCAAGAGAACTTGGTATTGACGAACATTCAATAATAAAAACACTTGTATTTGAAACTGATTCGAAAGAAATAATAATAATGCTGCAACACGGTGATTTGTCTGTATCTCAAAAAGAACTTACAAGACAAATCGGTGTTAAATCAATCGAAAAATGTGACGAAAAGAAAGCACAAAATGCTACTGGTTACCAATTCGGCGGAACAAGCCCCTTCGGTACTAAGAAGCCGATTTCTGTTTATGCCGAAGCATCTATTTTCGATTTAGAGAAAATATACATCAACGGCGGTAAACGAGGTTTTATAATCGGAATATCAACTGCAGATTTGAATAAAGCTTTGATTATTACAAAAGTAAATGCTAATATTGCGAAATAAATTTTAGAATTTTTTTAATTTCTGTATGCCTACATTAGCCCTGATTATTGAATACGACGGAACAAATTATGCCGGATGGCAACGTCAGTTAAATGCAGTTTCTGTTCAGTCTAAAATTGAAAAAGCACTGTTTGACATAACAGGATTAAATCTGAATCTAACAGGAGCAGGCAGAACCGATGCCGGTGTGCATGCATCAGGGCAAGTCGCTCATTCCGTAATTGAAGATGATATGTTAAATCATTTTACTATACCTGAAGATAAAATCGCAATTGCTCTTAATTCGAATTTACCCATAGATATCAGGATTAAAAATGCTAAGATATTCGAAACTCCGTTCCACGCCCGCTATGACGCTATAGCCAGAGAATATTCATATTCATTTCACACAGAAGAATCAGTTTTCCTAAATAGATTTTCCGCTTATTTCAGATACAAACTGAACTTTGATGAACTCTATGCATCTGCATCGGTTTTTACCGGAAGACACGATTTTACGACATTTTCAAAATTTAATCCTGAAATTAAAAATAATTTTTGCACAATCGAAAAGTGTGAATGGAAGCGGATTTCAGATTATCAATTCAATTTAAAAATTAAAGCTAACAGATTTTTGTATGGTATGGTTCGCTCGCTTGTAGGCGTTATGATTGATATTTCACGGGGTAAAAGAGAAATCGAAGAAGTTAAAAATGCTTTGGAAAAATGTGACCGCTCATTATGTTCGCAACTTGCTCCGGCAAACGGTCTTGTATTAAATAGAATTTATTATCCTGAAAATATCTCGGATTATTTTATGCAATCGTAACAGGCGAAAGGTATAGGAAGTTTCAATTCGCCTTTAGCTTCGGTAAGTTTATTCAACTCATTCTCTAAAACCGGGAAAACAAGAGGCACATCGCTCTTATCTAAAATATCTCTCCAGCTCGGGAGAAATGCAAATGTTATCAGAAAATGATTTAAAAAAGTTGAACCGTCAACATATCTTAAAAAAAACTCATCAAGCTTTATTTCAGCAATTTGAAAACCTGCATTTTTAATCATAACCTTATTTTCTTCATCAGACTTCCTTTTGGAACGGATATGCTCTTTCATCTTTTCAATTTCTTTAAGTTTGCCAAGACTCTGCAGTACTTTCTCGAATACGTTATAAAAAGGTTTCATGGTATCCGGTAAATTCATTGTAAGCACCATCTGTCCGTCTTTTTTCAATGTACGGAAACATTCATTCATTGCTTTATCTTGATTGCTTACATTATTTATACCGTTGTTTGAAACTATTAAATCGAAAAAATCATTTTCAAAAGGTTGCGATTCAGCACTGCCATATTTAATATGCACATTCCTGATTTTACATTGCTTGAGTTTCAGGTCAACCCTGTCATACATCGCTTCATTAAGGTCTAATCCAAATACTTTTGAGCTTTGCCCGACTCTTTGAGCAATTTCAATCATAGGAAATCCTGTGCCGAATCCTATATCTAAAGCATTTATATTTTTTTTAAGTTTAACTGTATCTAATAAAACTCTACCGAAAGGAGCAGACCACAAAGGTAATTCATCAAAAATAGAAATGAATTCAGGATTTTCAGTATCGTAAGTTTCAAGTAAATATTCCGGCTTTCTTTCCATTCTAAACCTCTGATAAAAGGATAAATTTAATAATTTATGATATTAGCAAGTGTAAATATATAAAAAATATAGTATTTTGCTACATTCTATATCGGATTTTTTTAAAATTATAATTGTTAATCAATTTCGTCGTAATATTGTATTTATACCTGTTTTTAAAAATAATTACATTAATATTTGTTTATTTTGACAAAATCAACTAATTTTGTATTCTGAATTATAAACTATATCTGAAAAATGTACTATGGCAAAAGCACAAACATTCGGCGATAAGCTGAAAAAGAAAAAAGGTGACGCACGCATTCATGCAAAAGTTATCCAGGGGTTCCGTACACCCGAAGGCACAATGCGATTTACAGAGCGCTTCGTCTCTGTAGCAGATATTAATGAATTAGAAAAAATTGAAGTAAACTAAAAAAGGTTAGAAATGAAAAAAGGAATTCACCCCTATTATCATAATGTCGAAGTTGTCATGACTGACGGCTCTTCTTTCATTACACGCTCATGCGTAAAAAGCGAAAGACTCGTATTAGAAATAGATTCTAAATCACATCCGTTTTTCACCGGTAAACAGGTCTTGGTTGATACAGCCGGTAGAGTCGAGAGATTCAAAAAACGCTTCGAGAAATCACAATCAATGAAGAAAGGATAATCACAAAAATGAACGCTATCCATCCAATGCAAACCGGTGGTACTTTTAAGCCGAATAAAAAAATTATAAAGAAGAAAATTAATCCTTTAAAAAAATCTAAAGTTATAGATTATCTTGACCCGAAATTCCTTTCACGCTTCACTAATGACCAGGGGAAAATTCTTCCGCGCAGAATCACGGGAGTTAATGCGTATCAGCAGAGAAAAATCGCATGTGCTATTAAATTTGCACGTCATCTTGCATTAATGCCATTCGTAGCACAGGATATTTCGTAATATCGAAAACAGAAAATCAGAATAAATAAAAAGGCGGAATCTTTATAGGTTTCCGCCTTTTTTATTTTATTTGAAGTTACTACTTATCTTTAATACAGCGGACAGAAAAACCATATATCATATCAGGCATAAATACTGGAACAAATGAACCAAGATCTTTATCTAATTCCCATGCACCTGCTTCTTCTGATCCTTGATATTCAGTAGATGACCACCATTTTCCAACATTACCTAAGGCAGCAAATACCCCCCCGAATTTCCATCGGCAACTACCAGGAAGAGCTGAAAAACCGCTAATATTTGTAGCATTCTTGTTTGGACTGTTCCATAAACCATCTCCTCCTTCAATTGTACCTGTACTTTTTAATTTGCCACCAGCAAGTTGATCACCTCCAAGAGAATCCCGTAATTCAAACCATTCTTCAAAACTCGGTATATGACAGCCAATTGGAGCTAAACCACGTGGGTCATTAACAGCATACCAGTTATATAGTTTTCCATAAATTGCACCATTTGCAGAATCATTGTTGTAATAACACCAAGCTCCTGTTTTTAAATTTAACCATTGTAAAGAATCAGTTACTTGCGGAATCGGATCTCCGTTGCGGTAGTGATCAACATCAAGGTTCTTAGTCAGCCATAACTGTTTACCTATTTGAATTTCGTCCGGAGTTAAATCTGTTAATGCAATATCTAATAGATTACTCCTTTGATCTGCAGCCGTCACTGATAATTTCCCTGATTTAGCCCCTTTGGGAACGATTACTTTAATTATAGTATCATTCCATAGAGAATACCTTGAAGCATTTGCACTATTGAATCCCACAAAACTTTTATTTGCTAAAACACCAAAATTAATGCCTGTAATAGTAATTTCATTCCCTACATTTGCATTAGCAGGAATTACTCCCTTAATAACTGGGAAAACCAAAAAATCTACTCCATTACTCTTTTGTTCACCGACTGTAATGGTTAATTTTCCATTTGAGGCACCTACAGGTACTTTAACTTTTATTTGAGTATCACTCCACAATACATATTCTTGAGCATAAGTTAAATTGAATAAAACCGTATTTAAATCTCGTTTTAGTCCAAATCCACTCCCAGTAATTGTAACTTCAGTACCAATATTTACTGTTTTTGGTGAAACATTTGTAATATTTGGAATAATTGAGAAATTTATTTCATTACTTTTTATTCCGTTAACTGTAACAGACAAATTACC